>JBOGNJ010000040.1:0-48793 GCA_050746905.1 Candidatus Acidiferrales bacterium | reverse complement strand
CTGTACGATCTGCCACTTCTCTTCCGGGGATCGATCTACGCGCGGTTTCCTGCCCATGTTGCCTCCTGTTTTGGAGGCCCTGATTCTACCTAACTGAGGTGTCCAGTTTTAGCGGGGAGCACTACATACCATGACCGATATGGCCTCTCCTTGGCACTCTGCTCCGGACGGAACCCCTTTGTGTTGGGGATGCAGCCTAAGGGCTGAGGCAGCTCACGTTCTTGGCGAGGATGTGTCAACATATACGCTTATGGGACTTCTGCTTTTCAATCATACGTTTGCAACGCAGATCGCGCAAGCAGTCTTGAATGCCCGAGCCGCGTTCGCCATTGCTTTTCCAGATCAATATCAAATGGCTGTGTCGGGATGGATACCTACAGTTCAGAACAAGGCTTATGCCGGACTGGTCATGCAAACGGGTTCTATCAATCCAGACCCCGTACTATTGAACGAGGTGACAGACTGCCTCCTCGGCAACCCGGCGGCATGTCCCGACGAAGGGGATTCCTTCTTTCAAAGCATTATCACGAGCGGCGGCTACCCTAGTCAGATATGCCTTGGCGGTGTGTGTCGTCCGACAAAGTAACGGATTACACTTGAGAAGACACGAGCGTGCAAGAGTGCGAGCTGCTGGGCCTGAAGGTAGATAGAGCGCAATTGGAGGCGGATTAGTGTCGAATCGGAAGATACATGACGACTCGCCGCTCTCACAAAGTGTCCGTCGCGCAGGCACAATCGCTGTAATGGTCGGTACGGTGGGTTCCGTCTTTATTCTGGGGCTGATGGTTTCGACTAGGTGGAAGTGGCCAGAATGGCTCATGGGAAGCGGTTCCGCTATATGGAATGTGTTCTTCGGTGGGCCTTACCATAATAGCCTAGTCTGGTTCTTCTCGGTGTTAGCCATCAATGCGGCAGTGTATTCAGCGGCGGTGTTTGCCGTACAGATCGCAATCATTGCGTGGAAGCGGCGATGACTGCAAGTATCTGCCGTCCGACCCGTGTTCGGTGATCTACGGCAAGGTAACCGGGGCCGTCAACGGGGTCACGGAGTCGCGACCGTATAATAATCACACGGATCCCGGGGACGAAGGCTTTGGCGCTGGGCGGTGAAAGCTATTGCCTTATTCCTGGTTGCCGCCGGGCTATACGCCCTGGGGTGACCTGCTCCCGTTTTCCGCACAAAGCTGAGTATGATTTCAGAGTGCGAAAAGGGGGAGGGGCATGTAGAAAAGGCGCAGTGAGGCGCGCGGATAATTAGGTTCCCCAGGGAGGCTACAGGGCCAAGCCAGCAGGGAACCCAAGCTCTGGCAATGCTGCCACGAACTCTTCGAGGAAAGTTCGGAAATCGTCCCCTTGGGCGCGCCACTCGCTTCAAAATGTTTCGATTGCTCGGGAAAACTCCGCGTCGAAGAAAACCGCATTCTTGGCACGACCGCAAAGGGTACAAGACCGTTATGTTTTCAGAATGTCGATGGAATTCTCTGAAGCCCCTTCGCTTCATGGCAATTTTGCGCCATAGCGGCCGGAGGCTTCGAACACCGTTAAGAGATGCGTAAGCCCCAGGAGGTCCTTGACTGGCCTGCTGTAATTGACCAGAAGGAGATCGCAGCTTCCCTTTTTGGCCGAAACGTACAGACCCACAAGTGTGCCGAGTCCTGTACTGTCCATCTGAGTGATCTCGTGGAGGTCAAGGACGATCCTTTTCTTGTTTGGGAGCATGCTCTTCACATGGTCCTTCAAGATCTCGGCATGCTCGACCGTCAACTTGCCCGCGCACTGCACAATGACCTCGTCTTCGCGCTCGGAAGTGTGCAATTTCAAGCCGGTTTTCAGAGGATCTGCTGAATCTGGCGACATGGGGACTCCCGTTCGTCGAATACCCAGAATCACCCGTGCAATTCTTACGCTTGTTTGTACTCTCTTCGTCTCGCGTAACACAAGGAATTTTCGCCTGGATGGATGGATTCGCCGGAGCGTAGCGAGTGCCACCGCGGCGTTCCTTGCCCGAATCGAGAGAGAGGGCATTCGGCAGGAGAGAAAAACAGCGGTGCATGAGATGTCGAACTTTCTGATACAGTATTAAGGTTCCGAGGAGGGGCTTATGTCGAAAAACGTTCCCGAGAAATATGCGGATTTATTCAAGAAGCCGGCATTTGCCAATCTGGCGACGGTTATGCCTGACGGCAGTCCGCAGGTCACGCCCGTGTGGGTGGACTTTGACGGCACGCACGTCCTATTTAACTCGGCGCTTGGACGCGTGAAGGACAAGAATATTCGCCGTGATCCTCGCGTGTCGGTTGCCATTCAGGATCCCGAAAATCCATACCGCTATCTGGAAGTTCGCGGGCGCGTGGTTGACATTACGCAGAAGGGCGCCGATGAGCATATCAACAAGCTCTCGCAGAAATATCTTGGCAAGCCCGTCTATCCTTTCCGGCAGCCCGGTGAAGTGCGAGTACTATATAAGATTGCGCCCGAACATGTTAGCGTGATGGGTTAGCCCGTCGATTGACTGCCTGGACGAAGGACAATGGCTCGTTTCGGACAAACTGGTCAATACCATACACAGAACGGGACCGCGAGCCGGTGCATCCAAGATTATATATTTCATTCCCATTACGCTGGTAAATTCAGCGATTTCCTGATAATCATCTACCCGTAGAGGGACTTGCGCGACTCCAATCAACTGTTTGAATTGCTTGCCGGTACAATGTGCCGCGTGCTTCCGGAACAGGAAAAGCGCGAGCGCGGTGTTCCGTGCGCATTTGTTGACTTGTGCTTTAGAGTTAGAGCAGAGAGGATACTCGGTGCCGAATGAAAATCGCCGGCGTTGCAGGCGCATTTCCAAAACACTATTTCAGCCAGGAAGTGCTGGTAGCGGCGCTTAAGCACTACTGGGGCGAGCGCCTGCCCAAGCCCGAAGTGTTGGACCGTCTGCACTCGCGGGTGGATGTCCGCGGCCGCTACATGTCTCTGCCGCTGGAGCGGTACGAAACGCTTTCGACGTGGGGTGAAGCGAACACGGCGTGGATAGAAACCGCCGTCGATTTAGGCGAACAAGCTATCCAGTCCGCTGCCGATCGAACGAATCTGGCGCCTCGCGACATCAGCGCGCTATTCGTGGTTTCCGTTACGGGCATCGCGAGCCCTTCGCTCGATGCCCGGTTGATCAACCGCATGAATCTATGCCCCAACATCAAACGCGTCCCGATTTTCGGCCTTGGATGCGTTGCCGGCGCCGCTGGGATTTCCCGCGCCGCGGATTACGTGCGCGCTTATCCGGGTCAAGCGGCGGCTCTGCTGGCCGTGGAACTGTGTTCGCTGACGATTCAGCGTGACGATGTCTCAATGGCCAATCTGATTTCCGCCGGCCTCTTCGGCGACGGCGCCGCGGCCGTGATTGTCACGGGTGATGAACGAACCGCCGAAGGTCCCGAAATTCTGGCTACGCAATCCGTATTTTATCCCGGTTCCGAGGGCGCGATGGGCTGGGACATTTCGGAAAAGGGATTTCAGATCGTTTTGTCGCCGGCCGTTCCTGAAATCGTGAAAGAACATCTGGGAAACGATGTCGACACATTCTTGGGAAACAACGGCCTCACCAGAAAAGACGTGGGAAGCTGGATTTTCCACACCGGCGGCCCGAAAGTGCTGGACGCCGTCTCTGCCGCACTCGGTCTTCCCGACGAAGCGCTGGCTGTTTCCTGGGACTGCTTGAACAAAGTTGGGAATATCTCCTCCGTATCGGTCTTGCTGGTTCTCGAAGACGTAATTGCAAATCATCATCCCGCGCCGGGAACGTACAGCATTTTGGGAGCCATGGGTCCCGGTTTTTGCTCCGAATTAATTCTGCTGCGTTGGTGAAAACGCGGTCCACACACAAGCGGCCAGGCATCGCTGCGCGCATCCGTTGGCAACGGATTTGCATCGAATATGGCGATGAAGAACCGCGCAGCTTGTGCAGACTCGAGCCGATCTTCAACTGAAAATCCTCCCATCGAGACAGACGTTTTCATTGTTGGCGGCGGCCCGGCTGGACTTGCGGTCGCGATTGCCGCGCGCCAAAAGGGCTTTCGCGTCAGCATCGCGGATCGCGCGACGCCTCCGGTGGACAAAGCGTGCGGCGAAGGCCTCATGCCTGATGGTATTGCCGCCCTCCGCGAACTTGGAATCTCAATCCCCGCGGAACAGGGTTTCCCAGTCCGAGGCATTCGATTCGTCGAAGGAAATCTGGTGGCACAATCTGAATTTCCCAATGAACGCGGCTGGGGAGTTCGACGGACCGAGAGCACTCTGTGACGCAAATGGCTGTGCCCGCTCAAGGCGACCAGCAAACGCGACATTAACACCGTCCGTTTCCTGCTGCGCGATGCGTCGCGATTCACACTGGCGCACCCGTTCCATCTTTGACGGCTCTACAAACCGTGGGGTCGCTGGGGCTGGAGAATGCTGAGCCCTCGGAAAACAGCGGCGCCCGATTCCGCTGTTTCCCAATCGGGTTAACAGGAGGCATCGTTGAATTCCGTTTGCCGCACCCTCGGAATCATTTGCGTCGCCGCCTTCCCGGTGCCTGTCCAGGCGCAAAACGTCACGCTGAATCTCGATCCGGCGCTAACGCAAATTGCCTTCACGGTCGGCGCCGTGCTCCACACGGTGGAGGGAACTTTCAAATTGAAAAACGGCGCGATTCAATTCAATCCTGCCACTGGAGAGGCAGGCGGGGAAATTATCGTCGATGGCACCACCGGCGAGACCGGAAACGACAGTCGCGACCGGAAGATGCACAAATCCGTCCTAGAGAGCGCGACTTATCCGGAAATTGTTTTTGTTCCGAGACGAGTTCGAGGCCGCGTTTCTCTTTCCGGCGAATCGCAGGTGCAGGTTCAGGGGTCCGTTAAACTTCACGGGAGTCAGCACGGAATCACGATCCCAGCGGACATTCGAGTAACAGGAGATCAGCTAACGGCTACAGTGCACTTCGCGATTCCGTATGTGGAGTGGGGGCTGAAGGATCCCAGCACATTTCTACTTCGCGTGGATAAGAAGGTTGACGTGGTCATTCATGCCACAGGGCGATTGGTTCTTCCGCCAGCCTCGAGCTGAGCGAAAAGGCACCTGCGAAGACCGCTTGCTTGACGAGTGTGCGACTTCATTGACTTCAAAGGGCGCTGGGTGTAAAAACCGCTCCAAGGCGTGCACGAACCCGCCAGCAAGGAAAGGACCAGCCCATGAAGAAAACCGCGCGAAGGCCAAAACGCCGGAAGCCGGCGCAATTGAAGTTTGTACTCCCCCGCTGGAAGATGCTTTCACCGGCGGTCTGGAAAACTGACCTAGGGGACGATCTGCCCGAAGTCGTGATTCTCATGTTGTCGGACGAAGAATTTAAGAAATTTCACGCCAGTACCAAAGCTGCCAAACGTTATATCGACAAACGTGGTTTTCTCAAACGAAAACTGATCAAGGTGGTTTTTGTTAATCGGGTGCCAAATGGCAATGGCGGAGACTGGATTGTAATCATAGGCCACACCGTGTGGAGCACGGCCGGCGTCCTCGCATATCAGACCTAGTGCTGCGGAGTCCCGGGAGGGGCAAGCGGCGCGTTTTTGAACCCGTTGAGCGGATGCTGCGCGCGGACGCGCAGGCTAATTTATAGACCCAACTGAAGTAGTAGTCGTGTGAAACGAGGATCGGCACGCAGGGAGTCAACCGCGCCGTCCACTTTCAGCCACGGCAAATAGACATCCCGTTCGTTGAATGCCTTGTTCAGCCAGCTAAAGGCTGTATCGCGCTCGCCCAAGTCCCCATAAATCGTGGCGAAAAAATAAGGGGGGACGTAGGTCCGGGTTGAAATTTGTCGGAGTTGTTCGAGAACCTTGCGCGCGTCGGATTTCCTCCCCGCGAGCGCGTACGCGCGTCCGAGTCCTACCAAACGTGCCGGATCATTGCCCGAAAGACTGCTTGCCTTTTGTGAAGCATCGATCGCTTGAGCGTATGAACCTTCAGCGAGATAGCTTGTTCCCAGACAGTCATAACCGCCCACCGAGTTCGGATCCAATTCCAGCACGCGTCGGCATTGCTCAATTGCCCTCTCATAATGACGCGTGAAATAGAATATATATCCCGAAGTGATCTGGGCCCAAATCGACAGGGGATCGAGTTGCTGTGCCTTCGCACTCTCCCCGAGCGCCTCATCCGCGCGTCCCATGGCTGCCAAATATATTGAATATGTGCGATGTGCTTCTGCATCGCTCGGGCTCAGTTCAATCGCGCGCTTGAACTCTTTCTCTGCTGCGATCCAGTTCCAATCGGCGTAAAAGTGGATCGCCCCAAGAGTCGTGTGCGCGTCTGCCAGATTAGGATCGAGTTCCAGCGCGCGTTGGGCATATTTCTTGGCCTCGGGCATGGTCTCGCGGGGCTGCAGCTCCGGGTCAGACCAATAATAATCGGCTAGCCCGGCATATGCCGGCGCATAATTCGGGTCGATTTGTATCGCTTGCTTAAAGTACGCGCCGGCTTTTCTGTGCTGTTCGCTCGTGCCTCTGTTCAGAAAGTTTCCCTCGAGAAGGGCTTCGTGCGCCAGTGGATCTACGGGCCGGGCGTTCGCAAGCCGCGCTTGCTCGGCGGGAGTCAGCGTGACTTTCACTTCGCTGGCGATGGTTCGCGCCACTTCGTCCTGCAGGTCCAGCACATCTTTTACGTTGCGGTCATAGGCTTGGGTCCAGAGGAGCTTGCCATTCGACGCCTGGATCAAACGTGCGGTGATGCGCACGCGGTCTGCGGACCGCATCACCGAGCCTTCCACGATCGCATCCACGTGCAATTGCTTGCCGATTTCCGGCAACGACAGGCGCGAGTTCTTATAGCTTGTGACCGATGTTCGCGAAATCACGCGCAACGCGCTGATCTGCGCCAATTGCGTGGTCAATTCCTCCGTCATTCCCTGCGTAAAATACTCCTGCTGTGGATCGCCAGAAAGGTTTTCGAACGGCAACACGGCCAACGATTGAATCGGTGGCGAGCCGGAAACTGGCGACATTCGCGCGCGCCACCAACGAATTCCCAGGACGAGCACAATCACGAGTGCTATTGCAATTCCGGCTCCAACCAACTTCGCCTTTTTTTTATCCCAGAAGGCTGGCTTCACCGCCGGTGCAGCGGTCACGGGCGCCGAGCTGAGTGTTTGCAGCCGCCGCAAGTCAACTTCCAGCTCTTTCGCCGATTGATAGCGATTATCGGGCTCCTTCTCCAGGCATTTCATGGTGATTCGTTCAAGTTCTGCGGAAATTCTTGCATTAACCGTACGCGGAGGCACGGGACTTTCGCGCACGATTGCATCGATGATCCGCGAGGGCAGCGTTTCCTCGCAGGGGCGCCGGCCCGTGGCCATTTCATAGAGCACCGCGCCAAGCGAAAAAATATCGCTGCTTGCGCCCACCGTTTCTCCCTTTAATTGTTCGGGGGACATATATGGCAAGGTACCGGCCGCGCCGTGCGCGCCCGTGATACTTTGCGTTGGATCGGTATCACCGGCGGGACGCAGAAGTTTTGCGATTCCGAAGTCGAGGACCTTCGCGCGGCCTTTCGGCGTGATAATGATGTTCCCCGGTTTGAGGTCGCGATGCACGATGCCGCGCTCGTGCGCCTCCTCTAACGCCTGCGCCACTTGTATTGCGATAACGAGTAATTCTTTCTCGGGCAGTGGTCCGCCTTCGAGGCGCTGCGCAAGCGGTGTCCCGGTGACGCACTCCATCACCAGGAAATCCGCGCCGCCGTCGGTATCAAATTCATGGATTGTCGCTACGTTGGGATGATTGAGCTTTGCGAGGAGCAGCGCTTCATTGCGAAAGCGCCGGCGCGCTTTCTCGTCTTTCAACATGCCGGACGGCAAAAGTTTGAGCGCCACGTCGCGATCGAGCTGCTCGTCGCGCGCGCGATAAACTTCGCCCATTCCGCCCGCGCCGATTTTCTCGATGATGCGATAATGGCCCAGCGTCCGGCCAATCATGTGGAGGGGGACATCTCCGTCGCGCCATCTTAGGCCTTTGCCGCCGGGGGAGTCAACGCCGCGCTGCCCCTCGCAAAATTTGTGACCTCGGCTATGCATGACCACCCTAGGCGCTGCTGGGGTAAACTCGTGCCGCGGGGCTTTTCTTGCCATGTTTGCCGATCGCACCAACTGGAATCTCGCTACCAACCGCCTGGCCGAGGCTCTGGCCCAGCATCGCGCGAAGGGCAAACCGTTATGGGACCTCACGGTCTCGAACCCGACGGATTGCGGATTTCGCTACGACACTGCGGCGATCCTTCGGGCGCTTTCGAATCCGGCCGTTACGATCTATCAGCCTGAGCCGCGTGGCCTCCCGACGGCGCGCCGTGCTATCGCCGAATACTATGCCGCCCGCGGCGACGATGTTCCCGTTGAGGACATTCTTCTCACCACCAGCACCAGCGAAGCGTATTCGTTCGTTTTCCGTCTGCTCTGCAATCCCGGCGACGAGCTGTTGATCCCAGCTCCCAGCTATCCGCTCTTTGATTTTCTTGCCAACATCCAAGACGTCAAACTTGTTCGCTATCCTCTCTTTTATGACCACGGCTGGGAAATCGATTTTCAGGCCATGCAGCAAGCGATCACTTCGCGCACCCGTGGGATTATCGTGGTCCATCCGAACAATCCAACGGGAAACTATGTGAACGCGTCCCAGGTAAAGCGCTTGAACGAAATCTGCTCCGCCGGTGATATGGCCATCATTGCCGACGAAGTTTTTTTGGATTTTTCGCTCACGCAAGAGCAGCCGGTAAGCTTTGCTGCAAATCGCGAAGCGCTTACTTTCACAATGAGCGGCTTGTCAAAGATCTCGGGCTTGCCGCAGATGAAAGCCGCGTGGCTGATAACGAGCGGGCCTGATCCATCGAAATCGCAAGCCTGCGCGCGCCTGGAAGTGATCGCAGACACATTTCTTTCTCCAAACACTCCGGTGCAAGTAGCTCTTCCGTCTTTTTTGGAGCAGCGCCATGCTTTTCAGCAGCAATTGATGGCCCGCGTTCGCAGCAATCTCTCCGAGCTGGACCGTCAGATTGCCGGGCAAGAATCCTGCAGCCGCTTGAAAAGTGAGGGCGGATGGTACGCGATTCTTCGAGTGCCCGCGACGCGTCCGGACGAAGATCTCGCTGTCGAACTTCTGGAGAGCACCGGCGTCTACATTCATCCCGGCCACTTCTACGATTTTCCCGGAGAGGGTTACCTGATTGTGAGCCTGATTACCCCGGAGAGCATTTTCGCCGAAGCGATCAATCGTGTGATCTCGCAATTCTGAACGCCGCGTAGTTTCTCTGCCGCAGGCATGCGACTGCTACGGGTTTCCGTACCCTCCGATGTGCAATTCCTTGCTGTTGCTTCGACAAAGTGTTCTTGCGCTCTTGAACAGTCACCGCACATCACTCGCCCGCATCGAATATGCGAGGCGAAAGACGGCTACGGCCGCGTTGTTGCGGCAACGAGGCCGGCTTTGACGCGGGAAACGGATTCGGCCCATAGCGCGCCCATAAGAGGAGATGACGACATGCTCGCTGCCCTTGCTGTAATCTTAATCATTCTGTGGTTGCTCGGTTTTTTCGCGTTCCACGTCACCACTGCGTTTATTCATCTGGTGCTTATCATTGCCTTGATACTGCTCGTTCTGCACTTCGTGCGCGGCCGATCAGCAGTCTGAGGGCATTGCGCCGGCTGATTCTTGCCGGGTCGGGTTTGCGTTTTTTCGCCGCGTCCGGGGAGCCAGATTAGCCAGTGTCGTAATTTCTGCGTCGCGATCTATAACTTCCTTTTGGTTTATCTCGCTCTCCGTCCTGTGCAACGCTGATTCGACAACATGACAAGCCACGGAACAAATTTCTTTTTTTATATGGCCCGCTTGGTTTGCACAAATTCCATTTCTACGTCGGGAAGTTGCGCTATGGAACTTCATACCGTAACTCCTGTAGACCAATTGTGTTTTTGACGTGAATTTATGGCGTGTAAAAAACTCCTCTTTGGTCATAAATGCCATAATTACGCATTCTGTATCGTTTTGCTAACTGCACAAAAAAATACACATGCACAAACGCCTGCGTTTTGGCACGGCTCTTGCACTATAACTTTCTGGCAGAGGTGAAATGGCTAGAGCTCGATGTCCGAGTTCGGAGGTGTCGAAATGAAGGACCGTTTGTTTCTACGAATTGTTGGCGCTGCGGCTTTGATAGTAGCAGCGTGTTCGCTCAACAGTCAGACGGCATTCGCTCAATCTCCAGCGTTTGTGAGAGCCGCCGATGTCCAGCAGCAAACGCCGCAGCAGGCCGTGCAGAAATTTCAAGGTACGATCGTCAAGTCCAAAAACAAATACATTCTGCAAGACAAAACGTCCGGAGCCACATATCAGCTTGATAACCAGGAAAAAGCGAAGGAGTTTGTCGGGAAAGACGTGAAGGTGACAGGAACACTCGATCCAACGACGAATACAATTCAGGTTTCCGACATTCAGGCAAAGAGCGGACCACAGAGCCGACAATGATTGCGTAGACGGTGTTGACGCTTCCGTGCCGGCGGTGATGATCGGCGCTCGTCAGGGGACGGCGCAGGTAACTTTCCCGGATCACGAGCACAAGCTGCGGCACGCTCGGACGGTACGGAAGCTCCGAAGGGAAATTTCACAGGAGTTGCCATGCACACGCTACTGAACGTTAATCGACCTTCGGCTCTTAATCCGTTTTCGGGGAGAAGCGCACCCGTGAAAGGAGGCGCACGCATGTCAGACTCGCGTTACTCAACAGCATCATCAGGAAAGGAAATCGACGAGCAGATAAAGAGCCTGCGAGCCTTGTGGGCCCAGGCCTTCAACGCGCGTGATCTGGAAGCATCGCTCTTTTTCTACGCAGACGACGCGGTGGTTCTGCCGCCAAACGGAGTTGCCGTAAGAGGATTCTCCGCGATTCGCGAATTCCTTAAATCGATGTTCGACGCGGGCTATTCGGATGGCAAGTTTGAACAGAATCAGATCGAGTATTCAGGAAACATGGCGGTCGAAGTCGGCGCTTATTCAGTGCGGGCGCGCCGCGACGGTGGCGTCCGGCACGACGCGGGGAAGTACATGGCGACCTGGCGCCGCCAGGAAAATGGCGAATTCCGGATCACCGTGAACGTCTGGTCCACCGAGTGACAGTCCCCGACTCCAAGTCCATCCTTACGCTAAACCTCCCCTAACTTCCGCGGTGTACTCGCTGGCAACGTAATTGCTCATAGCAGCGTGGACAAGGGTCCACCTGCGGATGCCTGAAGAGTTCAAGAAGAGCCTCCATTCCGTCGAACCCTCTGAACAAGAGCGCCGTAAGAGCATCCGCTACCCGTTTACGGCGACGGCGTATGTTACCGACATGCAATCAGGGGCGCAGACGACATCGCGGAGTGCCGATTTGGGACGCGGCGGGTGCTTTGTGGACACAATCAGCCCGTTCCCGGTTGGAACATCCGTGATGCTGAGGCTCACTGCGGAACAGAAGTCCTTCGAGGCACCGGCCAAAGTGGTCTATGCCATGATCGGCATGGGCATGGGCTTGGCATTCACATCGATCGAACCAGAGCAATTGTGGATGCTCGAGAGCTGGCTTGCAAAACTGAGCGGCCAAATTGTGCCGGAAGTGAACCCAGTCTCTGCGCCGACGGTTGTGTCCAGGAACCAAGCGGCGCCTCCGCAGGAAGCCAACCCAGAGCCGGGATTCGTCCTAAGCGAGCTAATCATCACGCTGATGCGGAAACGCATGTTGACTGAAGTGGAAGGGAAGGCGTTGCTGAAGAAATTGATGAACTGAAAAGTTGGTTTCTTGCAGCAAGTTATTCTTCGCCATTCATAGCGCCGTTTCTGCGGAGCGCTTCAGTGAAATGAATCATTTCCTCAACGTTTTGATCACGGCAACCAGGGTTAGGCCGTGTGTCCAGGATGTGCGCAGGCCGGTTTCCGTGAACGTGTAGCGGTAGCCCTCCAAGTAGCTCGCGATTTCCTCCGGTGTGTAAACGCTGATATGCACGCCCATCATGCCTCCGAAAAATGAATGGATGCCGGCCCAGAAGCTCGAGCGCGGAATCGTGACGATCGCATACTTTGTGGCCAGCGAGATGCAGCGCGTCAAGAACGTTTTCGCGTCAGTGACGCAATCGAGAACTCCGATGGCGATGACAACGTCAAAGCGTTCGGCGGGTGCGTAAGAAAAAAAGTCAGCTTCAACTATTGTAACGTTGCGCGCAGGCGCCGCCACAATGCGTTCGCGCAGGATTCGCGCCATGCCTGAAGATCTTTCGAGCGCCGTGACGCTTTGCACCCGCCGTGCAATATCGAAAGTATAGAAACCCGTGCCGGCGCCGACTTCGAGAACTCGATCGGATTTCTCCAGGGTTGTCGCAAATGCTTGTTGCAGAGTTCTCTGCTCTTGTCGTCGGATCCCGCGGACCACCGGCAGGCGCAGCACGTGTTCGTAAAGTCGCGGGAAACCGCTCTTGAGGAACAGGTCAGCCATGGAGGATGTTGGGCATCTGATTTTAGACTCGATTTTACAGGATGCGTTGCCCGGCGCCTCGCAATGTCAAGTTTTTCGGTCGACACCGCAAGGGTTCATTCGCCAGAACGCCCGCAAAGATATAAAATCGAAGATGCATCTGGTTAGATGCCACGTGGCTGATGGTTGACAAGTAATCTGGATACGAATCTGTACAGATTGCATCTACTGAATTGAGGGTGCGGGACAATAATATGGATGCTCACGCTCAAATGACGGCCGCTCGCGCGGATATCGATCAGCTCTGCATCAACACTATTCGCACACTTTCGATGGACGCGGTGCAGCAAGCGAATTCAGGCCATCCGGGCACGCCGATGGCCCTCGCGCCGGTTGCTTACACGCTATGGCAGCGATTTCTGCGCTTTGATCCGGACGATCCGATTTGGCCAAACCGCGACCGCTTTGTCCTATCGAATGGCCACGCATCCATGTTGCTCTATTCCCTGTTGCATCTTGCCGGTGTGAAAGCGGTGAACCCGAAGTATGAGCAGCTGGGCGAATTGTCCGTGACGCTCGAAGACATCAAGCGTTTCCGCCAGCTCGATAGCAAATGTCCGGGCCATCCGGAATATCGCTGGACTTCCGGCGTCGAGACGACCACGGGCCCCCTCGGGCAGGGCGTGGCGAACGGCGTCGGAATGGCGATTGCGAGAGACTGGCTGGCGCGATATTTCAACCGCCCGGAATTTGAGATGTTCAATTTCAAGGTGTACGCAATCTGCGGCGACGGTGACATGATGGAGGGGATCTCCGGCGAAGCCGCTTCGCTCGCGGGGCATTTGAAGCTTTCGAACCTGTGCTGGATCTACGACAACAATCACATCACCATCGAAGGGAACACGGAGCTGTCGTTTGATGAAGATGTGGCGACGCGTTTCGTCGGCTACGGCTGGAACGTCACGCGCGTCGTTGACGCCAACGACATGGAAATGCTGAGCCGCGCCTACACCACGTTTCTGCGGACAAACGACCGCCCGACGTTGATTATCGTCGACAGTCATATTGCATACGGAGCTCCTAATAAGCAGGACACCAGCGCCGCGCACGGCGAACCATTGGGCGAGCAGGAAATCCGCCTGACGAAGAAGAATTATGGCTGGCCGGAGGACGCGAAATTCCTGGTGCCCAATGGCGTGCGGGAAAATTTCGCCGCGGGCATCGGCAAGCGCGGAAAAGAATTGCGCGCTGGCTGGATGAGCCTGTTTGACGCGTACAAGACGAAATTCCCCGAGCTTGCGGCGCGCGTGCTGCAAATGCAGCATCGCGAATTGCCGGAGGGCTGGGACAAGAACCTGCCCGTATTTCCCGCGGACGCGAAAGGCATAGCGAGCCGCGATTCGTCGGCGAAAGTCTTGAATGCCGTGGCGCAGAATATCCCGTGGCTGATTGGCGGCTCGGCGGATTTGGCGCCGTCGACGAAGACGCGCCTCACGTTCGACGGCGCGGGCGACTTTGAAGCGGAAAATTACAACGCGCGCAATTTCCATTTCGGCATACGCGAACACGCCATGGGCGCAGTGCTCAACGGACTCTCGCTTTCGAAGATACGGCCGTTCGGCTCCACATTCCTGATTTTCAGTGATTACATGCGCGAACCGATCCGCCTGAGCGCGATCATGGAAGTGCCGGTAATTTATGTCTTCACGCACGATTCGATCGGGGTGGGCGAGGACGGGCCGACGCACCAGCCCATCGAGCAGCTCGTCGCGTTGCGCGCGATTCCCGGACTGATCACGTTGCGCCCAGCGGATGCAAATGAAGTGACGCAAGCGTGGAAGGTAATTTTGGAACTTCATCATGAGCCGGTAGCGTTGGTGCTTAGTCGTCAAGCGCTCCCCACACTTGACAGGACAAAATATGCCTCAGCAGCCGGTTTGGCGAAGGGCGCGTACACTCTTGCAGACGCCAATGGCGGCAAGCCGGAGATTCTCCTTCTCGCCACAGGCAGCGAAGTATCGTTGGCAGTCGAGGCGTACGAACGGCTGAAGACGGAAGGGATTCGCGCGCGCGTTGTCAGCATGCCGTCTTGGGAACTTTTCGATCATCAGCCGCGGGAATATCGCGATAGCGTGCTTCCCCCGGAAGTGACCGCGCGAATTTCCATCGAACAGGCGTCGACGTTGGGATGGGCGCGCTACGTCGGCCCCAAGGGACAATCCATTGGAATGCACACCTTTGGCGCTTCCGCCCCGCTCAAGGAATTGCAAAAGAAATTCGGTTTCATGCCGGAGCGCGTGGTGGCAACAGCGAAAGAATTGCTGGGAAAGACGAGATAAACGTGCGAATCGGAATCGGCGCGGATCATGCAGGATATGTGCTGAAGGATCAGCTCGCAGCATTTTTGCGCGACGCAAAACACGACGTGACGGATTTTGGGACGAATGGTCCCGCGTCCGTGGACTATCCCGATTTCGCGCAGGCAGTTGGCGAGGCGCTCATTGCCGGGCGTGTCGAGCGGGGAATCGTGATTTGCGGCAGCGGCGTCGGCGCCTGCATCGCGGCGAATAAAATTCCCGGCATACGCGCGTGCATGTGCCACGACTCCTATTCCGCGCATCAGGGAGTCGAGCACGACAACATGAACGTTCTCGTGCTGGGCGCGCGCGTGATTGGGCCCATGCTGGCGCAGGAATTGGTGACGAACTTCCTGGGCGCGCACTACAAGGGCCACGAAAAAGGCCAGGAACGCCTGGAACGCAGAGTGGAAAAAATTAAGGCAATCGAGATGAAGTACAGTTTGCCGGCGAAAACCGGGAAGGAGTAGACGAAATGGCGACGCAAACAATGGGAAACGCGAACGCCGCGAAAACGGCGAATCCGCTAAAGGAACTGACGAAGTTCGGGCAAGCAGTATGGCTCGACTATATCCGGCGAAATTTGCTGACCAGTGGCGAACTTCAGCGGCTGATTAATGAAGACGACCTGCGGGGAATGACGTCGAATCCCTCGATCTTCGAAAAAGCCATCACGGGCAGCACGGACTACACCGATTTTCTGAAGTCGCTGGAATCGAAGCCGGAGCTTGATGCTAAAGCGCGCTACGAGTTGCTCGCGATTCGCGACATTCAAGGAGCGGCGGATATTTTGCGCTCCGTTTACGAAAAGACGAAGCGCCGCGACGGTTATGTGAGCTTGGAAGTGTCCCCGCTTTTGGGGCGCAACACAAAAGGAACTATCGATGAAGCGCGGCGGCTGTGGGAGATGGTGAAGCGCGAAAACGTGATGATCAAAGTCCCCGGCACGTCTGAAGGCTTGCCCGCCATTCAGCAATTGCTCAGCGAAGGCATCAACATCAATATCACTCTGCTCTTTTCGCAAGAGACCTACGAACAAGTCGCGCTCGCATATCTTGCCGGACTGGAGACCTATGCCAAAGATGGCGGCGATTTGAGCAAAATGGGCAGCGTCGCGAGTTTCTTTGTGAGCCGCATCGATACACTGGTCGACAAGCAGCTTGATGCTCAGCTAAAAACGGAAACGAATGCCGACAAGCGCGCACTGCTCCAGAGTTTGCTGGGCAAAGTGGCGATTGCGAACGCGAAACTTGCTTATGAGCGTTATCAGAGAATTTTCCACGGGCCGCGCTGGGGCGCGCTCGCCGCGAAGGGCGCACACACGCAGCGAGTCCTCTGGGCCAGCACCAGCACCAAGAATCCGAATTATCGCGACGTGATGTACGTCGAGGAATTGATCGGACAGGACACGGTGAATACGATTCCGCCCGCCACGCTCGACGACTTTCGCGACCATGGCCGAGTCCGCGCCAGCCTTGTCGAAAATGTCGATGCGGCGCGCGAAACGATGCAAAACCTGGCGAAGGCCGGAATTTCGATGAAGGAAGTTACAGATCAACTCGTCGATAATGGCGTGAAATTGTTCGCGGAGGCCTTCGAGAAGCTGCTCGCCGCCGTCGAGCAATCAATGAAAGCCGCGCCGAAACCGAAATTGGCGATGCAAACGTATAGCCTGGGCCAGGGTCTCGAGCAAGCGGTAAAGCAAACGATTGACGAGTGGACGTCCGGCGGCAAAATGCGCAGGCTCTGGGCGCACGATGCGAAACTCTGGACAGGCAGCGACGAAGCGAAATGGCTCGGCTGGCTCGCCGTGGCGGAAGATCAAATCGCGCACGCGAATCAATTGGCGGACGTGGCGAAGGATGTGAAGGCCGAGGGATTCACGCACGCGCTGCTCCTCGGCATGGGTGGTTCGAGTTTGTGCCCGGAAGTGTTGAGCAAGACCTTCGGCAAAATTCCCGGTTTTCCGGAGCTGCTTGTGCTCGATTCGACCGACCCGGCGCAAATCAAGGCCATCGAATCAGGAATTGACGTCAAGAAGACGCTCTTCATCGTGTCGAGCAAATCGGGAACGACTCTCGAGCCGAATATCTTCAAGCAGTATTTTTTCGAGCGCGCGACGCAAGCCTCCGGTGCGGAACGAGCGGGAAAGCAATTCATCGCCATCACCGACCCGGGATCGAAATTGCAGACCGTCGCGGAAGCCGATAAGTTTCGGCACGTTTTTCACGGCGTGCCCAGTATAGGCGGGCGGTATTCGGCGCTTTCGGACTTCGGGCTTGTGCCGGGCGCGGCGATGGGCGTTGACATTAAGAAATTCCTGGACCGCAGCGAGGAAATGGTGCACGCATGCGCGTCTTCGGTGCCGGCGAACGAGAGTCCAGGCGCGGTGCTGGGCGCGATTCTTGGTGTACTTGCGAAAAATGGCCGCGACAAAGTGACTCTGATTACTTCTCCCGGAATTCGCGATTTGGGCGCGTGGCTCGAGCAATTGCTCGCGGAGTCCACGGGCAAGCAGGGAAAAGGACTGATTCCCGTGGACCGCGAAGAAATCGGAGCCCCGGAGGCCTACGGCAACGATCGCGTGTTCGCGTACGTGCGATTGGAATCGGCGCCGGACGCGCAGCAGGACGTGAAAGTATCGGCGCTCGAAAAGGCGGGGCACCCAGTAGTGCGGATCTCGGTGCGCGACACGTACGACTTAGGCCAGTCATTTTTCCGCTGGGAGATTGCAACCGCGGTGGCCGGAGCAATCATCGGAATTAACGCGTTCAATCAGCCTGACGTCGAAGCCAGCAAAGTCGCAACAAAGAAATTGACGGAGCAGTATGAAAAAACCGGTTCGTTGCCGCCAGAGGAGCCCTTCTTCGAAGAAAAGGGCATCAAGCTTTTCGCTGACGATAAAAATGCCGCGGCGTTGAATCAAATCGTCGGGAGCGGTAAGTCCCTCGTCGCGTACCTGCGCGCGCAGCTGGGGCGGATTAAGGCCGGAGATTATTTTGCGACGCTCGCGTTCATTCCGATGAACGATGAGCACGAGAAAAGCTTGCAGGCCATGCGTCATGCCGTGCGTGACAAACGGCGCGTCGCAACGTGCCTCGGATTCGGGCCGCGTTTCCTCCATTCGACGGGACAAGCTTATAAAGGCGGCCCCAACACGGGCGTCTTTTTGCAAATCACATGCGACGATGCCGTGGACTTTCCCGTGCCGGGGCAGAAATATACTTTCGGGATTGTAAAGGCAGCGCAGGCGCGCGGAGATTTCGCGGTGCTGGCGGAGCGCAACCGGCGAGCGTTGCGCATTCATCTAGGCGTGGACGTGCGAGCCGGACTCGCAGCTCTCGACGCGGCCGTGCGTCAAGCGCTTGCTTAAAAAAGTTTGAAATGCGAAGGCGGCCTCGCGATACCACGAAATAAATTGGCCTAATTGTGCCGCAAGGTGCGGTTAAAGGAGCGATTTGATGCAAATTGGGATGGTGGGCCTGGGACGAATGGGCGCGAACATGGTGCGGCGTCTGATGCGAGGCGGTCACCAGTGCGTCGCGTTCGACATGAACGAGGACAACGTGAAGCAGCTCGCGGGCGAAGGCGCAATGGGCGCCGCTTCGCTCGATGATTTCGTAAAAAAACTGAATACGCCTCGCGCGATTTGGATGATGGTGCCCGCCGCAGTCGTCGATGAAACAGTGCATGCGTTAAGCTCGCGGCTCCAGCGCGGCGACATTTTGATCGATGGCGGGAATTCCTATTACATCGACGACATCCGGCGCGCGAAGGAGCTTGAGCAAGAAGGCGTGCGTTACGTCGATGTAGGCACCAGCGGCGGCGTGTGGGGACTCGAACGCGGCTACTGCATGATGATCGGCGGCCCCGACGACGTGGTCAAACATCTCGACCCGATTTTTAAAACTTTGGCCCCAGGCCGCGGAAATTTATCACGCACGCCCGGCCGCGAAAAATCGGTCGGCACTTCGGAAGAAGGGTACCTTCACTGCGGCCCCTCGGGCGGCGGCCATTTCGTGAAGATGGTGCACAACGGAATCGAATACGGTCTGATGGCGGCCTATGCGGAGGGCCTGAACATTTTGAAGCATGCGAATGTGGGAAAGAAAACGGCGGCAGCCGATGCGGAAACCACGCCGCTGCGCAATCCGGAGCACTATCAATACGATTTTAATCTGGCGGACGTGGCGGAAGTCTGGCGCCGCGGCAGCGTGATTGCCTCGTGGCTGCTGGACTTGACCGCACTCGCTCTTTTCGAGCAGCCCGATTTGGCGAAATTTTCGGGCCGCGTTTCGGATTCGGGCGAAGGACGCTGGACGATTCAGGCGGCAATTGACGAAGCCTCACCCGCGCCTGTTCTGAGCGCGGCGCTCTATGAGCGCTTCAGCTCCCGCGGAGAAGCTGAATTCGCCGCGAAGCTGCTTTCGGCGATGCGCTACCAATTCGGCGGACATGTGGAACGCGCTGCCGGAAAGTAACCCATAATGATCACCATTATTCCCGGGAATGGAAACTGAGGGTTCTGACGTATGCCTAACAGCAAAGGAACAACTGTGGTCGCGCCGGGCAATAGAAAGGCCGGCGGTGAAGCGGGCCGGCCCGCCGGCCCATGCGTGATGGTGATCTTCGGTATCGGCGGCGATCTGACCAAGCGAAAGCTTTTTCCCGCGCTATACAATTTGGCGAAAGACGAGTTGCTGCCGAAGGATTTCGCAATTGTCGGAATCGGGCGCGGCGAAGTGTCGACGCCTGACTTTCAGAAGAAAATTGCCCAGGAACTCCACGAGTTCGCGACAAGTGACGTCGATCCGGCGCTGGTCGATTGGCTGACCGAGCGTCTTTACTATCACGTGGGTAATTTTCAAGATCCCGCCGCGTACAAGTCGCTGGCCGAACTTCTGGCCACGGTAGATAAGGAACACTCGACCGGCGGAAATTATTTTTATTATCTCGCCACGGCGCCGGAGTTTTTCGGCGAGGTCACGCGGCAGCTTGGGGCGGCCGGTTTAACGCAGCAGACGGAGAATCGCTGGCGGCGCATCATTTATGAAAAACCGTTCGGCGACGGACTGGCGTCGGCCCACGCGTTGAATCGCGAGATTGAGGAAGTGCTCCAGGAAAACCAGATTTATCGCATCGATCATTATCTCGGCAAAGAAACGGTGCAGAATATTTTGGCGTTCCGGTTCGGAAATGGGATTTTTGAACCCGTCTGGAATCGCCGCTATATTGACCACGTGCAAATCACCGTGGCGGAAACCATGGGCGTGGAGAACCGCGGCGGCTACTACGATCATTCCGGCGCACTCCGCGATATGGTACCGAACCACCTTTTTCAGCTCATCAGCTTGGTGACAATGGAGCCTCCTGTTTCATTCGACGCGGATGCGGTGCGCGATGAGCAGACGAAAGTGCTGCGCGCGATGCAGCCTCTCAGCGAGCAGGATGTCCTGATGCGCACCGTACGCGGGCAATATGGCGAAGGAACGGACGGAAATGTTCGCCTCCCTGGATACCGTTCGGAGCCGCGCGTCAGCCCCGTCTCCTCGATGGAAACTTTCGTTGCCTTGAAACTCCTGATCGATAACTGGCGCTGGGCCGGCGTTCCGTTTTATCTGCGCACGGGAAAGCGGCTGAAGATTCGCGCGAGCGAAATCGTTATCCAGTTCAAGAGCGTGCCCTTCATGCTGTTCCGCAAAACAGCCGTCGAGCGCCTTGCGCCCAACCAATTCATTGTTCACATCCAGCCGAAAGAAGGAATTTCCCTGCAATTCGGCGCGAAAATTCCAGGGCCGATTGTGAAACTCGGCACGGTGAATATGGATTTTCGATACGCGGATTATTTTGGCTCGAAGCCCAGCACCGGCTATGAGCGGCTGCTATACGAATGCATGATCGGCGATGCCACGCTGTTCCAGCGCGCCGACATGGTCGAGGCGAGCTGGAGCGTCGTGCAGCCGATCCTCGATGTCTGGCAGGCTTTGCCTCCGCGCAATTTCCCGAACTATCCCGCCGGCTCGTGGGGACCGTGGGAAGCGAATGACCTGCTCGAGCGCGACGGCCGGCAATGGAGGGAGCCCGGCCAATGATTCTTGCCGGGGACGTTGGTGGAACAAATACGCGGCTGGCGTTTTTTGAACAGCGCGCCGGAAAGCTCCACAACGTTTTCGAACATGTTTATTCGAGCCAGGACCACGCGAGCCTGGAAGACATTGTCGCGGAGTTTTTGTGGTCGCGGAAATTCCACATGGATTCCGTGGCAATTGGCGTCGCGGGTCCCGTGCGCGACGGCGTGTGCCGCGCCACCAATTTGCCGTGGATTGTGGATTCCAGGCTGGTCGCGAAACGCATCGGCGTTCCTTCCATCACGCTGCTCAACGACCTGGAAGCAAATGCTTACGGCATCGCGACGCTCACAGCGGATGATTTTGCGGTGCTGCAGCCCGGCGCACCGGGCGCGAAGGGAAATTGCGCCGTAATTTCGCCCGGCACGGGCTTGGGCGAGGCTGCGCTTCACTGGGAAGACGGCTATTACTCACCGCTCGCAAGCGAGGGCGGGCATTCCAGTTTCGCTCCGCGGGATGAACTTCAGGACGAATTGCTGAAGTATTATCGCGCGGAATTTGGGCACGTGAGTTGGGAGCGTTTCGTGTGTGGTCCCGGACTGGTCAGTCTTTACGAATTTCTGCGTGATACGGGCCGCGGCGAAGAGCCGGCATGGTTGGCGGCGGAAATAAAGGAAGACGATCCCGCAGCGGTGATTTCACGGACAGCCCTCGCCGGAAAATCTGCGCTGTGCGAGAAGGCGCTCGACCTTTTCGTCGTGCTGCTCGGCTCGGAAGCAGGGAACATGGCATTGAAGGTGCTCGCGCTGGGAGGCGTTTACATCGGCGGAGGAATCGCGCCAAAAATTTTGCCAAAGCTCCGGACCTCGACATTCCTCGCAGCCTTTACTGATAAAGGCCGGATGAAAGAGATGATCGAGTCGATTCCCGTCCGCGTGATTCTGAATGACGGCACGGCGTTGCGCGGCGCCGCGCTGCGCGCCATGATGCTGCAAGCCGGGAATCAGCCGCTCAGTTCTGCGGCCCCAGCTCCGCGTGCACGGTAACTTCGCTGTCCTTCAAGACAGTCAAATCCCGTTCCCATGATTTCGTCTTCCCCGATTGAATTTCAATCTTATGCGCGCCGGCGGCAAGATGAAGCAGCGATGGCGTGTTGCCCACAAATTGCCCGTCCAGATAAATGTCCGCGCCGGCCGGGTCGGAGGAAACATTCACGGAGCCGAATCCGCGCGCCTGCGCTGCAGTTTTTGACGAGGCGTCCGCTTCCGGATAAAATTGCTTCAGCACGCGGATCAAATTCTCCGCGCTCAGCGCGAAATTCATCCCTGAGACATTTTCGTCAGCGTCATTTCGAATGCGAGAAAGCGTCGTGATTCCGATCACGCGCCCGTGCGTGTCCAGTAGCGGCCCGCCGCTGTTGCCCGGATTGATCGTCGCGTCGGTTTGAATCCAGGTGCCGCTTCCGAAAGCGCGCTCAGTCCCCACTCCGCTCACCACACCCCTTGTGAGCGTCTCCGCAAATCCTCCGCCCGGGTCTCCAATCGCGACCACCGTTTCTCCTCGATGCACCGAATCAATCGTGGCGAGCGGGAGGTGCGGAAATCCTTGTCCGTCAACCTTGATAATGGCAAGGTCCTTGTCGGAATCGGCATAAACGACTCTTGCCGGCAGGCGTTCTTTGCTGCGAGTCAAAACGAATAAATTCGATTGGTCGGTGACCACATGCTTATTCGTCGCGATCAGTCCGGTGTCCGTGATGAAAAATCCGGTGCCGCGTTTCAGGTTCCCTTCCACGCGCACAATAGCCGGATTCGCGCGGCTGGCAATATCTTCAATGGGCAGTTCGACGGATGCTCCGCTCGCGGCCTCTTTCGCGCTGCGGATTTCGGGTTCGCCCGTAAAGATTTTCGCCAGCGGCTCGAGAATCACTTCGACGCGTTCCGTTTTAATCAGCCAGTAGTTTCCCTCCGAGTGCCCATTAAATGAATGCCACGTGAAAGGGCCTTCGGTGATGGTAATTTGCTGGCTCGCATATCGGTCCATGGATATCCGCACGATTATAGGATGTTCGAGTCGCGCGCCGAACACAGTATGAGTTTTGTGAAAGTAGCCGCCGGGGTATTGCGCTGTGTACGGCGTTTTGCCGGCGATCAAGCCATTGATCTCGACGGTTGCTCCGCTCGGCTGGCTGGTGATCGAAAGCGTCGCGGCGTTCGCGGAGAAGCCAAGGCACAGCAGCGCGAACCCGGCGACGGCGATGGACAATCTCGAAACGCGCATGCGCGGCCTCCAGAGGGAAACGATAATGAGAATTACATCTTACCGATGAGTATGTCAATTGAAGACGTCTTCGGTCCGCGAAGTGTGGCCGATTCGGCCGATTGCGAAATAGCGAAGGCCAATGTTGTGCTTCGCGGCTTTGTCAGGCTAGCTTACACTGGCTCGTTTAAGAGAATCCTGCAGTGCGATTTGCGGACGAAATGGAGCGGAGAACTTCTGTGAGCGTTGACAATCCCGGCGCGCGCTTTTCTGCTGTGATCGTCAATTACGACGGCGGCGCCGCGCTGGTTGATTGTGTTCGCTCGGTTTTTCAGGAAGGCGTGGCTGCGGCGCAAATCATCGTGGTAGACAATGGTAGCCATGACAATTCTTTGGCCAATCTGGCGACCGAAATCTCAGGTACCACGATGATTCGCAATGCCTGCAATGCCGGTTTTGCTCGCGCGGTCAATCAGGGGCTGTCGAAGGCAACGGGAGATTTTGTTCTTTTGCTCAACAACGACGCCCAACTGCACGCCGGCGCTCTGCGCGCGTTCGCGGAAGCCTTCGACCGAATTCCGTCTCTGGCCATTGCCGGCGGACAACTTCTCTATCCAGACGGGCGCTTGCAAAACGCAATGGCGCCGTTTCCCACGCTCACGGGAGAACTATTGCCGCGAGCATTGCTGCAATGGATCTCTCCGCGCCGCTTTCGAGGCAAGACGGCGTCCCAGACTCCAATCGCTGTCGAAAGCGTCATCGGGGCTTGCGTAGTCGTGCGCCGCTCCGTTTTGCCAAAGCTGGGGCTTATGGATGAAGACTACTTCTTCTTCCTGGAAGAGACCGAATGGTGCCACCGTGCCCGCCAAATGGGTTTCGAAATCTACTATTTGCCCAGCGCGCGGGCTTTGCATGTGCAGGCGCAAACCGCAAACCGCTTCCGCAATCAGGCGCGAATCGAATTTCAGCGCTCGAAATTAATATTTTTCAGAAAGACGCGTTCGCGGCCCGCCTATTGGTTCGTCTCGTTGCTCTTGCCCTTCAAAAGCCTCGTTAACGCCGCCGCAAACACAATCGTCTGCGTTCTCACGCTTTTTCTGAGCAAGCGTCTTCGCGCGAAAACTCACACTTATTGGCGCATATTTGCGTGGCATATGCTGGGCCGGCCGCAAAGCTGGGGTTTGCCGGGGAAGTGTCCGCAACAGGAAATTCCAGAGCCATGAAAATCACTCGCTCGGAGACGGTTACGGGCAAGCAGGGAATTCACGCTAAAAACCAGCCCGAAGAACCAAAGGAGAGCAAGCATCTCTGAAGGAATCGCCCTCTTTCCACGGTAAGAATGCTAAGAATTGTGCGGGACGCGCCTTCCATCCTTGCCCCATGCAATTATTTACGGAAAACACTCTACAGCAATACCAAAGAATTCTTTCAAGGCACTTAGAGTTTTGACAACCTCGAATTTTTGTCGCGCATCCAGTCTATAGGCGCACTTGATTTTGTGCGCTCGCTTCGGCGGCACGCAGTCGCCTCAGACCGCGCCCATGAAGCGCATCGCACTCTTAAACCAGGAGGTGAATTAATATGCGTATTCGTTTGAGTCCATGTCTTGTGGCATTGGCCGTTGCGGCAATCGCGTGTCCTGTTTGGGCGCACGCCGAATCCGCGCCCCTCACCATTTCTCAGCCGGCAACGATTGGAAACACATCGCTGCAGCCCGGGAATTACGTGCTGACCGCGGACACGGACATGCATGAAGTAATGGTCAAGCGTGACGGGAAAGTGATCGCCACGGTTCCCGCCAAGGAAGTCACATTGAATAAAAAGCCCGAGTACACGGCGGTACTCTTCAATGGAAGGCAAATTCAGGAAATTCAGTTCGAGGGCAAAACGGAGGCAGTCAAAGTCGATTAAGCCCGTATATTTCCACTTCAGGGGGCGAGAAGTTATCGCCCTCTCTTTTTTTGCACCGCTGATTGCCGCTCGCCGATTCACCGTTTCGACAAAACCACCTGGATTCCTTCCCGCGGCCGCAGAGTGATCGACGGCCACAGCCTGATCGTCTGCCCCGGAACCAATTTTATGCGGAAGCGCGACGCGATGGCGGCCAGCAACAGTGTCGCCTCCATCATCGCAAACGACGCTCCGATGCACACTCTTGGTCCTCCGCCAAACGGGAAGTAAGCGAACTTCGGGAGCATTTTCTGCAACGAATCCATCCAACGCTCGGGACGAAATTCATCCGGCTCGTCGAAGTAGCGCGAATCGCGGTGCACCACCCACTGGCTCATATAGATCGTCGTGTTGCGTGGAACGTGGTAACCGCCAATCGTACAGTCCTCGATTGCCTGGCGGCCCATCGCCCACGCGGGTGGATAAAGGCGCAGAGACTCGCGGACAATCGCCTCGGTGAATCGCAGCTTCGGTAAGTCTTCAAACGCCGGCGCGCGGCCGGATATACTGGACTGGAATTCGGCCAGCAATCGCGATTCCGCGGCCGGATTCTGCGCAAGCAGGTAGAAAGTCCACGCGAGCGTGGTCGCCGTCGTTTCGTGCCCGGCGAGCAGGAGCGTCATCACCTCGTCGCGAAGCTGCTTGCTATTCATTCCTGCTCCTGCATCATCACGAGCCGAAAGCAGCATCGAAAGTAAGTCTTCCCTTGCCACATGGGCAGTGCGGCGCTGATCGATGATACGGTGCAGAATTTCATCGAGGCGATCCACGGCGTTTCGCGAACGAATATTTCCCGGCGTCGGCCAATTGCTGGGAAGAAGAAATCCCGTTTTGACGCGCGCGTCAAATTGGCGAACGGCCACCGCGAGGGAATCTCCGATGACGCGAACCGTATCCGCCTCAAGATCGGCGCCGAAAAGCGTCCGGGCCGCGATCTTCAGCGTGAGTTGCATCATCTCTCCGCGGATTTCGCGCGTTTCACCGTCCTTCCATGCGTCCAGCATTTGCTCGGCATAGCCTGTCATCACCGGCGCATACGCCATCACGCGCTCGCGATGAAATGCGGGCTGCGCAAGTTTCCTTTGCCGTCGCCAGAAATCGCCTTCGCTCGTCAGCAGGCCATTGCCGAGCACGCGGCTGCCTTCGCGCAGGTCGGCGCTCTTGATGAACTTTGCCCCTTGCATGATGAGGATTTCTTCAATCAGGCTGGGACGGTTGAAAAAATAGACGGGAAACTTCAAAAATCGGAACCGCGCCGTGTCGCCGTACTTGCGCTGCGTGCTTATGATGAAATCGAGCGGCTGATGTGTGAATTGATATAGCGGGCGAAAGAGTGCAATGCCATTGGGCCCGGGTGGAAGCGTCGTGTTCGGCATCGAGCTTATTTTGATGCTGCAAACGGTGAAACAGAATCGCGCGCGTCACGATTGACGCGGTTGACGGTTACTTAAGATACATCGCCAGCCAATCCGAAAATTCGTGATACCACAGCTTGCTATTCTGAGGTTTCAGCACCCAGTGGCCTTCTTTGGGGAAAATAATAAGTTTCGAAGGTACGCCCTGACGCTGCAGCGCCGTAAAAAGTTCCAGATCCTGCGTATACGGAACGCGAAAATCCAGTTCGCCGTCGATCACCAGCATCGGCGTGTGGAATTTGCCGAGTGCCGCGGCGTATGTTGACGGCGACCATTTCGCATACGTCTCGGGATCGCTCCACGGCGTTCCGCGCAAATCGTGCTCGACGAACCACAGTTCTTCCGTCGCGCCGTACATGCTCACCAAGTCGTACGGCCCCGCGTGGCTGATCAGACAGCGAAAGCGTCCCGTGTGCGTCGCGATCCAATCCGTCATATACCCGCCGTATGAGCCGCCTGCCTCGGCGAGCCGCGTGCTGTCGATAAACGGAAAATGCGCGATGGCGTAATCCACGCCATTCATCAAATCAACGTACGGCTTGCCGCCCCAGTCGGATTGTATGTCGTCGGTGAATTTCTGGCCGTAGCCCGTCGAGCCGGTCGGATTGATCATCACCACCACATAGCCCGGCGCGGCCATCACCTGCGGATTCCAGCGGTAGCCCCAGTCATCATCCCATGCGCCTTGCGGCCCGCCATGAACCAGCAGCAGCATCGGATATTTTTTCGCGGCGTCGAAATGCGGCGGCTTCAGCAACAGGCCTTCGACTTTCGTACCGTTCGCCCCTGCGAACCAGAACGGCTCGGCGGCGGGCAGGTCGAGCGGCGCAAGCAGCGCGGCATTTTGATGCGTAATTTGTTGCACGCCCGTTCCATCGGAGTTGGCCGAGAAAATCTCCGCAGGATACGCGAGGCTCGAACGCGAAAAGACCAACTGCTTGCCGTCCGCGCTCAGCGAAAATTCTCCGTTGAACCCATCGCCAACGACTCTCTTAGGCATATTCCCTGGCGCGGCTGCGATTGAGAAAATCGGCATCTCCGCGTGATCTTCCGCTTGAAAATAAATTGTGCGGCTATCCGGAGACCACGCATACGACTCCACATTGCGGTCGAAATTCTCCGTGATATCCGTGTGCTTGCTGGTTGCGCGATTATAGAGCATCAATTGCCAGCGATCGCTTTCGTAGCCGGCGGTCATTTGCGAGCGGTAGGCGACCGATTTTCCGTCCGGCGAG
This sequence comes from Candidatus Acidiferrales bacterium, assembly GCA_050746905.1. Classification (GTDB taxonomy): domain Bacteria; phylum Acidobacteriota; class Terriglobia; order Acidiferrales; family UBA7541; genus DAHUXN01. Next base: position 20,990 of record JBOGNJ010000040.1, on the reverse strand, counting down.
TACGCAGGACCCCAGTCGTCGCCTTTGTTGGTAGTGATGCGTTTCGGCTGCGATTGGCCGGAAACGGGAACCGTGAACAGGTCGCCGTTCGTGCTGAGCGCTTCATCTCTGTCCGTATTCGCGGTAAAGCAAAGCTCCGCGCTGTCTGGAGAAAACGCAATCGCTTCCGGCGCGCCCAGATTGAACGGAGGAACGTCATAATCCGCGCCAGGGGTAAGATCGCGCGGCGTTCCCCTCGTCACCGCGGTGATAAAAAGATGGCTCCGCTTGCCGTCCGCCCAATCGGTCCAGTGACGATAGAGCAGGCGCGTCGCGATGTGCGCCTTCACGGGATTTTTCGCCGCCGCGGCGTCGCGCGCCTTATTGCAGGCATCGTCGCGGCAATCGGGGTACACGCGCGAAGTGAAGGCCAGCCACTTGCCGTCGGGCGACCACAATTCATTGTCCGCGTCCGTCGAGAGAAACGTAACGCGCGACGCTTCGCCGCCAAATACGGACATCACGTAGATCTGCGTCACCCCGTCGCGGGACGACAGAAACGCGATTTGTTTCCCGTCGGGCGACCACCGTGGCCGCGAATCGCTCCCACTGCGCGTCAATTGCCGTTCAACGCCGCCCTCCTCCGGCACAATCCAGATGTCGCTCAGGGAATGGTTCGCCTTCATGTCGGGCGTCGCCACCACGTACACGACCCATTTGCCGTCGGGAGAAACTTGCGGATCGCTCAAGCGATGCATGGCGATCAAATCGCCGAACTGCATGGCGCGCTTCTGCGTTTGCGCCACGCCAGGTACGGCAAAAAGCAGGCAACAGCACAGTATCCAGGTCACGCTCCTCGCGAAACGCATTGAATCGCCTCCCCCGAATGATTCTCCGTTTGATTCATCTCGGCGGAATCATGTCATTTTCCAGCCGCGATGCCAAGTGCAACGCGCTCAGTTCAGCGGCGGTTGCCGAATCAACGCCGTCCTTCAGTTGGTGTATGATTTGCTTTTGTTAAGGCACTTCTTTTGCAAAGCGCGCTCATTGTTGACCGTCTGCATTTTGCCTTCACCGTAACGTTCCATTACATTTTCCCGCAGATCACGATGGGTCTCGCCCTGCTCATCGTCGTCCTGAAGTCCATGTCGTTGCGCGCCGGCAACGAACATTACAATCGCGCCGCGCGTTTCTGGGCCAGAATTTTCGGCATCAGCTTCACGATCGGCGTCGTCACGGGCATTCCCATGGAATTTCAGTTCGGGACGAACTGGTCGGCGTTTTCAAATGCCGCCGGCGGCGTGATCGGACAAACTCTCGCGATGGAAGGCGTGTTTTCTTTCTTCCTCGAATCGAGCTTCCTCGGCCTTTTCCTCTTTGGCGAAAAGCGCCTCGGCCGCCTCGGCCATTGGTTTTCAGCGCTCATGCTCTTTGTGGGTTCGTGGCTTTCCGGGTATTTCATCGTCGCGACGGACGCGTGGATGCAGCATCCTGTCGCGTATTCTCTCAGCGCGAACGGTACATTCGGGTTGCAAAGCTTCTGGGGCTTGCTCCTGAATCCATGGGCCCTTTGGCAATACCCGCACACGATGATCGGCGCGCTGCAAACGGGCTGCTTCGTGATGGCGGCGATCGGCGCATTTTATATTCTCGCAAAGCAGCACGAGGAATATGGCCGCACGTTCCTGCGCGTCGGCGTAATTGTCGGCGTCATCGCCTCGATCCTGCAACTTTATCCCACGGGCGACGCGCAGGGCGTCATGATCGCACGCTACCAGCCCGTCACCCTCGCCGCGATGGAGGGATTATTTCACACCGAGAAAGGCGCGCCTCTCGCCATCCTCGGTCAGCCGGACGTCGCCAATCAGCGCCTCGATAATCCGCTGATGATTCCGCGTGGGTTGAGCTTTTTGACCTATCGGGCGTGGACAGCCGAAGTCAAAGGCCTCGATCAATTTCAGAGAGACACTTGGCCGGATCAAGTCGAGCTGGTTTATTTCAGCTATCACATCATGGTGGGACTCGGTACAATTTTCATCGCGATATTCGTGATTGCCGCTTTTTTGCTGTGGCGTCGCGCGCTTTATCGCAGCCGCGTAATGCTTTGGATCATCATGCTCGCTCTGCCGTTCCCGTTTATCGCCAACACGGCGGGATGGATCACGGCCGAAGTCGGCCGCCAGCCCTGGCTGATTTACGGAATGCTGCGGACATCGGCCGGAGCATCGCCGCTCGTTTCCGCGGGCAACGCGTGGTTTACGCTGATCGGCTTCATGGGTTTGTACACCGTGCTGGGAATTTTATATTTGTTTTTGGTCTATCGCGAGATCGAGCGCGGCCCGGAAGCCGAAGCGGCTGTGTCATATGTTGTGGTGAGGTAAGGAAAGTGGGCGCCGTTTGGTTTTGCCTGGTCGCGCTGATGCTGACGGTCTACGTCGTCCTCGACGGATTCGATCTCGGCGCGGGAATCGTCCATCTGCTCGTCGCGCGCAACGAAGGTGAGCGCCGCCTCGTCTCCCGCACCGTCGGGCCGGTCTGGGGCGCCAACGAAGTCTGGTTGATCGCCGCGGGCGGCACACTCTATTTCGCGTTTCCGGCTCTGTACGCCGGCAGCTTCAGCGGATTTTATCTTCCGCTGATGATGATGCTGTGGCTCCTCATCCTCCGCGGCATTTCGCTTGAATTTCGCAGCCACGTGACGACTCCTATATGGGAATCTTTCTGGGATGTTGTTTTCTTCCTCGCCAGCCTGCTCTTGGCCGTATTTTACGGCGCCGCGCTCGGAAACGTTGTCCGCGGCGTCCCGCTCAACGCGCACGGCCAATTTTTTGAGCCGCTTTGGACGAATTTTCGCCCCCACGGCGAAACAGGCATTCTCGACTGGTACACGATTCTCGCCGGCGTGACTGCCCTCGTGGCGCTTACGCTTCACGGAGCGTTGTGGGTCGTGTTGAAGACGGAAGGCGCGCTTCACGTTCGCGCGCGTAAACTGGCGGCCAAGCTTTGGTGGGCCGTCGTCGCTTCCACGATCCTGATCACCTGGTCGAGCTTTTCATTGCAGCCGCATCTTAACGCCGGCTACACCGCGCACCCGTGGGGATACATTTTCCCCGCGATTGCCGTCTCCGCTCTGGTCGGCATTATCGTATTTCTCAAAAATGAAACGCGCGCGTTTTATTCGTCCTGCGTTTATCTCGCCAGCATGCTCGCGAGCGCCGCTTTCGGGCTCTATCCGGACGTGCTGCCGGCAAGCACGAATCCCGCTCTGTCTCTGACCGTCGAAAATGCAAAAGCCGCGGACTACGGCCTGAAAATCGGCCTAGTGTGGTGGACTATCGGAATCATTCTCGCGACGATTTACTTTGTAATGGTCTACCGCCGGTTCACCGGCAAAGTGAGCGCCTCATCAGGCGAAGAAAGTTAGTACAACTCGTCTTATAAATAGTTGCCGCAGGAGGGCGGGGTTTTAGCCCCGCCGTAACCGCGCTCAAAAATGGGCTTCAGCTAAAGTCCCCTTTGTTGCCGTGTTCATGCCGGAACCAAACATCCGATCCCCGAAAAGAAATATCACAACGAAAGCCTGCACGCGCGAGCGGGCCGCGATCCCCGACAGGCCGCTGAAAGAGGTAGATTAGTCCACGCGCCCTTGGCCCGAGGGGAACAAAGAAGATGGCGGCAAAAAGCCCCCCTGCAAAGGCCAAACCCCGTATTTTTTGAACCGGCCGGCTAAAATTGCGGAGCCTTTTGTTCCGCGTGATGCGGAAGGGCCTGCGGCAATTCTGAAACGTTCCACGCCCATGCAGCCAGCAGGGCCGCGCCCTCATTGATCTGGTCGGGAATCACTTTATCGAACGTATCGGTCTGGCTGTGGTGGGCTTCACGATATCCTGCCGGCGCCTGGACGCAGAAATACGAAGGCACGCCGGCGCGAAGAAACGCGACGTGGTCGGACGAGCCGAAGTAACGCGTGCTAATGGGGCGCAGGTCGAAAACCTCCTGTAACGGCTGATAAATTTCCGCCATGAGAGGGCCTGTTTCGTAGAGACCTTCGAGAGCGATGCTGAAGACGCGGCCGGTTCCGGTGTCGTGAGTCAGCACGGCGTCGATTTTCGGAATTTCAGCCGCGTGATTTTTTAGGAAGGTGCGCACGCCTACGCCGCCTTCTTCTTCTCCGGTGTACAGAATAAACGTGATGGTGCGCTTGGGCTGCCAGCCGAGAGCTTTCAAACTGCGCGCGGCTTCCAGTACGGCCATCGCGCCTGTGCCGTTGTCGACCGCGCCCTGTCCCAGATCCCAGGAATCGAGATGTCCACCGATGATGACGCGCTCGTCCGGATGTTCGCTGCCCTTGATTTCGGCGACGGTGATGGAAGCGGGAACGGGTCCGGGACTGAAAGTGCCCTTCAAATCAATTTTCATCGTGACGGGGCGGGCTTGCGACAGGCGGTAGAGCAGGCTGTAATCTTCGTGGGCGACAAAAGCGGAGGGAATGTCCGAAGGTTCGTAGGCATTGCGCGAAGCGCCGCCCATATTGAAAAGGTCGTCGGGCTTTCCGCTGTCACGGAGAATCGCAACCGCGCCGGAGTCCGCGAGCATGGCGAGGATTTTGCGGTAGACAGCGAAAGTCATCGCGCCTTCCTTCGGAACGCCGCGCGAAGGCGGAATGACGGCATCGTAGGCGTTGTCCGGCTTCTCGGAGGCGGGCGGAAGGGTTGCGGGCTCGCCCATGCAAACGATGGCGCCTTTCAACTTGCCTTTGTAAGCGTCAACATCCGCCTCGCTTTTGAAAGTCATGAAGATGACTGGGGCGCTGACTTCGCCGCTGGTCGCTTTGCTCCAGCCCATGGAGCGAATCGGGACGCGACGGGAAATGGGGCTGACGATTTCGGCGGAATCCGCGCCGCGATACCAAGCGTGAGGCACATTTGTCGTCTCAAGATGAGCGTCGATGCCGTAATCGTGGAAACGCTTGAGCGTCCACTGGCTGGCGGCCTGCATTTGTGGAGAGCCCGTGAGGCGCGGGCCGATTTGCGTGGTGAGGTATTCCTCGTTTTTCATCAACTCCGAGTGATCTTTCACTTCATCGGCGATTTTCTGGTCGGCGGCTTCCATGGATTTGCGGTAGGACTCGGTTGCTTTCGGGTCTGAGCCATATTGCGACGCCGTACTTTGTGCGAGCGCCGAATGAGCGGGAGGCAGAATGGCGGCCGCTAGAATTGCGAAGATGAGATGTATGAACCGATTTGAGCGATGTGTAACGGCTGTGTGTTTCATGAAAGTGACTCCCGGTTAATTTTGGCCAAGGCGAATTTTAAGCCGCGCGATTATAATCCCGATAAGCGCCGCGGAGGGGAAATATCGAAAACGCAGTGGGAATAAGTTCGCTATTTCGGCGCAATCGTTTGATAAGTTAGTGGCATCGAATCCAGTGTAGTGGCAACATCCGAAGACGGCCCTGATAGAGTACTTAGTATGGAGAAAGACATGGATGACAAACCCGCATCGAAATTGACTTATTCAGATGTGACGCCGAAGGGTGCATACACGAATCGTCGGAATTTCCTTTTTGGCCTGCTCGCGACTGGTGGAGCGGTAACCGGCTGGAAGTCGTTTTCGCGCTGGATGGCCGGGCCTGCCACGGGTTCCGTGCCCGTGAAAGTGAACGGCATCCGAAAAAGCTCATTCAGCACGGCCGAGCCGGTCACACCCGAAAATGACGTAACAACCTACAACAATTTTTATGAATTTGGCACGGGTAAAGGCGATCCGTCGCGAAACGCCAGGAATTTCAGGACTTCGCCGTGGACCGTATCGGTGGAAGGTGAAGTGAAGAAACCGCGCAAGCTAAGCATGGACGACATTATGAAAATTGCGCCACTTGAGGAGCGGATTTACCGGCACCGCTGCGTGGAGGCTTGGTCGATTGTCGTACCGTGGATTGGATATTCGTTCAGCGCGCTGGCGAATTTGGTGGAACCAACGCCGAAAGCGAAATATGTGGCGTTCGAGAGCTATTACGATACGCGGCAAATGCCGGAGGGACCATCGGCGGGAATACCGTTTCCGTATTTGGAAGGGTTGCGAATCGACGAGGCCATGCATCCGCTGACGTTGCTGTGCGTGGGCATGTATGGCGAGACGCTGCCGAATCAGGATGGCGCGCCCGTGCGCATGGTGATTCCGTGGAAGTACGGTTACAAGAGCATCAAGTCACTCGTGAAAATCCGCTTCGTGAAAAATCAGCCGCCGATGACTTGGAACATTGCGACTCCGGAGTGGTATGGGTTCTATTCAAATGTTAATCCAAACGTGGATACGGTGCGATGGAGCCAGGCAACGGAAAACCGGCTGGGCCGAGGACTCTTCGCGCGCCCCATCCCCACTCAGATATTCAACGGGTACGGAGACAAGGTGGCGAGTCTCTACTCCGGGATGGATCTTCGCAAGTATTACTGACTGCAAATGGGCGGCGTGAATTCGTTCCTGACCAGCAAGTGGACGAAGGTTGCGGTATTTCTTCTCTGCCTGACGCCGCTCGCGGTGCTCGTCTGGAAGGGATTTCAAAACGAGCTGGGCGCGAATCCGGTGCAATTCGTCGAGCACTGGACGGGCGACTGGACGCTTCGATTTCTGACCATCACCCTCTGCATTACCCCATTTCGCAAATTACTTCACGTACCGCAACTGATTCGTTTTCGACGGATGCTGGGACTGTTTGCGTTTTTCTACGCGTGCCTGCATTTTTCCACATGGATTGGGATTGACCGGTTTTTTAATCTTTCCGAAATGTGGGCGGACGTGCTGAAGCGGCGATTCATCACCGTGGGATTTTTGGGGTTCGTGCTGCTGATTCCGCTGGCGATTACGTCGACGAAAGGATGGATTCGGAGGCTCGGCGGGAAGCGCTGGCAATTGCTGCATCGCGCGATTTACCTGAGCGCGATCGCGGGCGTGATTCATTATTACTGGCAGGTGAAATCGGACGAGCGCAAGCCGCTGCAATATGCGGCGATTGTCGGCGCGCTGCTGCTGTGGCGCGTGGGAGCGTGGATTTACAAGCGACGGCAGAAACCGGCCATGGGGGATGCTTCGCGCAAAGAGCCGACAACGGCGGAAAGTGCCTGAGATTTCTCGTCCCCTGCTGTCTCTCCCGGACCGGATTCGTTTTTTCTTGCTTCTTCCCATGCCAACCTTCAGGCGGTGAAACGCACACTGCGGCGGCACCGTCTCATTCGGAGATAGTTGGTTCGCGGGTGCGATCTCCTAATCAAATTTGCGGATGAAAGTCAGGCGGAGGGTGATTGTGCGAAAACTCGGAATTGCAGTAGCGACGCTGTTTGTGTTTTCGGTGGTTCTGCCTGTAACGGCGCAGGCGCCGGAATCGATTGATTACAACGCGATCTACACGATCAAGGATATTGGATTCAACCATTCGCAGATCATGGACATCATGAGTTACCTCACCGATGTCTACGGGCCGCGGCTGACGAATTCGCCGAACATGCGCGCGGCGGCGCAATGGACCGAAGACGAAATGAAACAGTGGGGCATCGCAAACGTCCATACGGAGCCGTGGAAATTTGGCCGCGGATGGTCGAATGAGCGATTCTCCGCGATGATGATTTCGCCGCGTCCTTATATTTTGATTGCGTACCCGCTGGCATGGACGCCGGGGACGAACGGAGCGGTGACGGCACCGGCTGTTCTTGCCGTGATTCAGAACGAACAGGATATGGATAAGTATCGCGGGCAGCTCAAGGGAAAATTTGTTTTGACGCAAGCGCCGCCCGAAGATCCCGCGCACTATGAGGCGCAGGCCCACCGGTACACGGATGCAGAGCTTGCGGAGATCGCGACAGAGCCGGTGCCGGGAGCCAGGAACGAAGACCGCTTCGCGCGATTCCGCGCGCTGCGCGCGCTGCAACAGAAGGTGCAGGCGTTTCTTGTCGCTGAACATGCGGCCGGATGGATCCAAGCTTCGCGCGGCGACGATGGAACGGTTTATGTGCAATCGGGCGGCTCTTACGAGCCAGATGGCCCGGCCAGTGTGCCGAGCGTTGCGATGGCGAGCGAATGCTATGGGCGGATTTACCGGCTGCTCGAAAAGAAAATTCCCGTGACGTTGCGAATCAACGACGAAAACAAGTTTTACGACAACGATTTGAATTCGTTCGACATTATTGGCGAAATCCCCGGCACGGATAAGGCGGATGAAGTCGTGATGATGGGCGGGCACTTCGATTCGTGGCATTCGGGCACGGGCGCAACGGACAACGGCGCAGGTTCTGCCGTGATGCTCGAAGCGCTGCGCATTCTGAAAGCCAGCGGGTTGAAAATGCGACGCACGGTGCGGATCGGATTGTGGACGGGCGAGGAAGAAGGACTGCTTGGCTCGCGCGCGTATGTGAAGGACCACTTTGGCGATCCGAAGACGATGCAGCTCAAGCCGGAGCAGGCGAAGCTCGACGCCTACTACAACATCGACAACGGCTCGGGAAAAATCCGCGGCGTTTATTTGCAAGGCAATGAAGCCGTGGCGCACATCTTCCGGCAGTGGATGCGCCCGTTCAATGATCTGGGAATGACGACGCTGACCATTCGCAATACGGGCGGGACGGATCACTTGTCGTATAACGCGGTGGGGATTCCCGGGTTTCAGTTCATTCAGGACCCGATTGAATACGAGACGCGCACGCATCACTCGAACATGGACGTGTACGAGAGGATTCAAGAGCCGGACATGAAGCAGATGGCGGTGATTGTGGCGTCGTTCGTCTATCTGACCGCGAATCGCGATGAAATGCTGCCGCGCAAGCCGTTGCCGCCACCGTCGACGAGCCCGTTCTAGGGGAAGTAACGGCGGGAACCCGCAGGCAGCAAAGTTGGGGTCAACTAACTTGCTGCCCGGCGGGTTCCGCGCCGGTGCGACTCCGTGGCACGTTCAGCGTGCATTGGCTTCTTGTGCGCTGCGCCAGATGCGGCAAGGCTCTTCTTGAGAGCCTCCATCATGTCGATCACAGGAGCGCGATGCGGTTGCGGGGCCGCAGCGACTTCCCTGCCTGTCTGTTTCGACTCGATCAATTCCTTGAGACGGTACTGAAACTCGTCGTGATATTTTTTCAGATTGAACTCCTCCGATAAATTTTCCACCAGTTGCTCGGCGAGTTTGATTTCCTGCGGCTTTAGCTTGATGTTCTCCGTTTTGCCGTAGCCGGGAGCTTCGCGGACTTCGTTGGCGAAATACATCGTGTGGAGCGTCAGTCCGTGGTCGTATGGACGAATGAAGACCGTGTATTCGCGCTGATGCATGGCAACTTTGGCAATGCCGACGCGCTTTTTGCTTTCGAGCGTTTTTAGGAGGAGTTGATAGGCTTTGCGGCCTTCTTCCTCCGGCACCGCGAAAAATGAGGAGTCAAAAAAGAGCGGGTCGATTTCGGATTCCTTGACGAAAGCGAGAATTTCCATAGAGCGCGTAGATTGCGGCGCGATTTTTTTGACTTCGGCGGGATCGATCAACGCATACGAGCCATCTTCTTTTTCGTAGCCTTTCACCACTTCCGAGCGGTCAACAATTTTATTGCAGGTGGGGCAAAACAGCGGCTGGCGCAGCCTGGTGTTGCACACACTGTGGAGCTGGTGAAGCTGGATTCGAGACGCGCGCGCGGCGGCATACAAGCGGATGGGAATCGAGAGCAGTCCGAATGTGATAAAACCCTTCCAAGTCGAAGAAGCCATCTTGCGCCCCCTTTTTTCAAACTTTACTCTCCAGCTTATTGTCTTGGAGTATTGTACACATCGGGAGAAGTCTGTAGCGGCGCAAATTTGATGTTGTAGATGGGTGTTTTGATATCGGTGCGAGGAGGCTGATTCTTATAATCCGACCATGGCCTTGCTGGAGGAATACCGGCGCAAGAGAAAATTCCACGAGACGCCCGAGCCCAGCGGGAAAGTAGCGCGGAGTGCGGGGAACCAATTCGTCGTGCAGGAGCACCACGCGCGGCGGCTGCACTATGATTTCCGCCTGGAAGTGGATGGCGTGTTGAAATCATGGGCCGTGCCGAAAGGGCCTTCGCTGAATCCCACGGATAAACGGCTGGCAGTGCAGACCGAAGATCATCCGCTGGATTACGGAGCGTTCGAGGGCACGATTCCCGCGGGGCATTATGGGGCGGGCGAAGTCGCGATCTGGGATAGCGGGACGTTTGAGGTGGAAGGGAGCATGTCCGCTTCGGAGCAAATCAATCGCGGAGAAATAAAATTCAAATTGCACGGACGGAAACTGAAGGGCAGTTTTGTGCTGGTTCGAATCCGAGGAAATGGCGACAAAAAGAATTGGCTGCTCATCAAGCATCGCGATGCAGCCGCCGACACAAGCGGCGGGCCCGGCAAAGTTGCCGAGCCGATGTTGCCCGTGAAGCCCTCGAAGAAAGCGTCGCGAGGGACTTTGGGCGTTGTGGTGGCAAATGCGCCGAAGGTGAAGCTGAAGATGCCGGAAGGCGCGCGGGCAGCCTCAATGCCGACGAGATTCCGCGCGGCGCTCGCGACGCTGGCGGAAAATCCGTCTTCGGATCCGAGCTGGCTTTTCGAAATCAAATGGGACGGCATACGGGCGCTGGCGTGCGTGAAAGACGGGAAGCTGAAACTGGTCTCTCGGGCGAACCGCGACATCACGCGCGAGTATCCGGACTTGTCGATGATCGCGAACAGCATAAATGCGAAAGAAGCGTGTATCGACGGGGAGATTGTGGCCCTGGACAGCGAAGGACGCAGCGATTTCCAGCGTTTGCAGAACAGAATGGGCGTGCAAAATCCCTCGGCGCGCTCGATGGACGAAATTCAAGTGGTCTATTACGCGTTCGACGTCATTTATTGCGACGGGCACGACCTGCGCAACGTTCCGCTGATCGAACGAAAAGAGTTTCTGAGGCAAGTGCTGCGCGCGGGGCCGGTTGTGCGCTATTCGGATCACCAAATTGGAAAGGGCAGAGAGCTGTTCGACCTGGCAATGAAGCGTGAATTGGAAGGCATCGTCGGGAAACAGGTCTCGAGCACGTATCCCGCGGGGCGCACGACCGCGTGGCTGAAATTCAAAACGGATAAAGAGATTGATGCCGTGGTGGGCGGCTGGACTGAGCCACGCGGCACACGGGAATATTTCGGGGCGCTGCTACTGGGACTCTACGACGGCGACAAACTGAAATTTATTGGCGGTGTAGGGACGGGATTTTCCGTCGAGTTGCAAAAGAAACTCTGGGCGGAGCTGCAAAAGCTGAAAAGCGACGAATGCCCGTTTGACGAGCGGCCGTCCACGCGCGAAAAAGCGACGTGGGTGAAACCGGAGATGGTGGCGCGAGCGAAATTTGGCGGCTGGACCGAAGGCACGCATTTGCGCCAGCCACGTTTTCTGGGACTGCAAGAAGACCGAGACCCGCGCGAATGTACCCTGGAAAAGGAGCTGAAACAGCCAGTGGAACAAAAGAAGGAGACGAAGCGGCAGAAAAGCTCGACGAAGACGCCACGCAAGAACGTGCCCGCGAAAGCCGCGCAAATCTCAGGAAGATCAAAAGAGGTGTCTGGAGAGCGCGTGGAAGAAGAGCTGGCGAGCGGAACGGGCGAGGAGTTATTCGCGGAAGTCGATGGTCACGAGCTGCGCCTGACGAATCTGAACAAGATTTACTTTCCCGAGGACCGCATCACGAAACGGAATTTACTGGCTTACTACTATCGAATGGCGCCGATGATGCTCCCTTTTTTGAAGGACCGGCCGTTGGTGCTGCGTCGATATCCGAATGGGATCGCGGGCGAGGCATTCTTCCAAAAAGATGCGGACAAGAATACGCCGGATTGGGTGAAGACTGCTCCCATTGTGTCTGAGGGCAAAGGAAAGAAGATCAATTATTTCGTGGCGAACGATCGCGCAACGCTGCTTTATTTGACGAATCTGGGCTGCATCGACCACAACCCGTGGTCGAGCCGCGCCGGTTCGGTCGAAAATCCGGATTACATTTTTTTTGACCTGGACCCGACAGAAGGAACGCCTTTTGCGACGACTGTCAAAGCGGCGAAAATTTTGATGGGGATATTTGAGAAAGCGGAAGTAGCGGCTTTCCCGAAAACGTCCGGCGCCACGGGAATTCACATTTTTCTGCCCATCAAGCCGCAGTACACGTACGCGCAGGCGCGAACATTCGTCCAGGCAGTTTCCGCAATGCTTGACGCGAAACATCCGGAACTGCTGACGTTTGAGCGCTCCATCGCGAAACGTCCCCGCGGCAGGATACTAATCGACGCGCACCAGAATTCCGAAGGTCAGTCGCTCGCGTCCGTTTATTCGGCGCGCGCATTTCCGCATGCACCGGTGTCAACTCCCGTGAGAGCGGACGAACTGAACGCCAAACTGCTGCCGGAGAAGTGGAACGTGAAGTCACTTGGCCGCCGCCTTGAAAAAACCGGCGACCTATGGGCAAACTTCTGGAAGCAACGGCAGGAGCTTGAGTCCACAGTAAACCGGCTGGAGCGTATCCGATAGCGGAGAACTTTCCCGACGTTTTGTGCCCGCGCAATTCCTGAAGCAAACGCGCAACAAAAGCCGAACCAGATCAAAAACCCTTGGGATTGCTGGTTGCGGCAAACGTTCTGGGTCTTTGCGGCTTTTCGTTTTCCCTGCCGGACAACGAGCTGGACGACGAATGCTGATTGCGAAGTTCCCTTTCGGCTGCAAACCAGTCTTCAAGGTCCCGGCCGTCTTCGCCGCCGCGCTGAATGTACAGTTCGTAAGCGCGAAGCTCAATTTGATCTCTTGTAGGTACGTCTTGATGAAGGTCAACCATGATTATTGCCCCCGATGAGGATTTCAGGAAGAAATTTAATTGATGCCGGATGATGCCGCAATACTGTGAATACTGTAGCGAAACGCAAAGTCAGGAAATCGGAGTAAATCGAATTCGCCCTTCCGTCGAAAAATGGTAGTTCGTGCGTTTGTTTGCCGCGAGAGGTTCCCGATTGGCGCTCAGGGACAGCTTCCGGGGCGGTCAAACTGCAAAGGCCCGCCAGGGGCTGCCGTGTGCAGTCACTCCATGGAGGACGAGAGCACCAACCGGGAGTGATAATGAACGGTCGCTAGAATAACGCACTGGTTCCGGAATTCAATCCAGTAAATCATGTAAAGAAAACCCGTGGCCCACCCCGCAGCAATAACCACGAGAGCGGCCGCACGGTGTGTTCCCTTCTGGGGCAATCAGTCAGTCAGATAACGCTGACCGGAAGGAGGCGGACCCTTTCGCACCGATCTATTTTCCAGCGTGCATCGCAGCCGCGCGATCCGGGGAACCGGTCAAATAGGTGACACCAACCGGAAGGGGCTCCTGTTCTCTTGACGTGCACCTTGTGAATATTCTGTAATGTGGCGGCGGACTTCTTGCTGACGCGGGTTCCTTCCGCTATGCTTTCGCTACCGTGAATCCTCAGCCGCGAATTCTGATTATCGAAGACGACAAAGACATCGTGGAGCTCGTGCGGTACAACCTGGAGAAGGACAGTTTCCAGGTGATTGCTTGCGGCGACGGCGTCAGCGGGCTTGCGCAGATTAGAAAGTCGCCTCCTGACCTGCTGCTGCTCGATCTGATGCTGCCGAAACTTTCGGGCCTGGAAATCTGCAAGGAGATTCGGCGCGACGAAAAACTTAATCGTTTGCCTATCCTGATGCTGACCGCGCGCGGAGAAGAGGCGGACCGCGTCGTAGGCCTGGAGCTTGGAGCGGATGATTACGTCACCAAGCCGTTCAGCCCGCGCGAGCTGGTGGCGCGCGTGAAGGCGCTGCTGCGCCGCGTTCACCCTCCTGGCGAAGAAGCGAAACTGCTTGAAGTTGGTTCGCTTCGCGTCGATCCCGTGTCGTATCGGGCTCAACGCGATGGGAAGACACTTTCCCTGAGCACACTTGAATTTCGACTGCTTTATTATCTTGCGTCGCGGCCGAATCGAGTTTTCACGCGCGATCAGTTGCTCGACGCTGTTTGGGGGAGCGATCGCTTCGTCACGCCGCGTAGCGTTGATGTTTACGTGCGCCGCCTGCGCGAAAAAATGGAAACAAATCCCGAAAAGCCCGAATACCTGAAAACGGTACGCGGCGCCGGTTACATTTTTGAAACCCGTGCGAACTAGCCTCTTCTGGAAGCTTGGCCTGACGTATCTGCTGCTGCTCCTTGCTGTGCTCGCGAGCGTGGATTTCTACGCGGGGCGCATCCTCCGCCAAAACTACATTCGCGCCGCCGATGAGCGGTTGGGTTCTCTTGTGCAAATCGCAAAATATCCGGCACCGCCCTTCGATGATTCCAAGGCTCTCGCTTCCTGGGCTTCGTGGATGTCTCGCAGCGGCGCGCGCGTTACCGTGATTGCCGCAGACGGACAAGTGCTCGCGGATTCGGCTCACGATATCGCAACCATGGAAAACCATTCCAATCGGCCGGAATTCGTGCAGTCCATGGCCGCGGGTGAAGGCGAATCGGTACGGCATAGCCACACTCTCGATCGCGACCTTGTGTACTGGGCGATGCGTTTCGATCGCGCGACGCAGCCGCCCGTTATCATCCGCTTTGCCACACCACTGGCTGAAATCAACACGGCGCTTGCGCGAGTGCGCCGCAATTTGTGGGGAGTATCGTTTCTGATCCTGTTTCTGGGCATCGCGATTTCACTTTTTTTCTCGCGTCGCTTCGTAAGCCGTGTTGAACGCCTTCAGGCGTTTTCGCGGCGCGTCGCTGCTGGGGATTTCCGGCCGGTTCCGCCGGAGCCGTCTAAGGATGAGCTGAGCGATTTGGCGGAGGCATTGAATGATACGGCTGCCCGGCTGAGTGGCACTATTCTCTCGCTCACCGAGGAACGCAACCGCTCCGCGGCGATTTTACGCAGCATGGTGGAGGGTATTGCCGTTGTGGATGCGCGCGAGCGCGTCACTTTCTGCAACGATGCATTTCTACGAATATGGAATGCGGGGCCGGTTAGCATGGAAGGCAGGCCTGCCGTGGAAGTGATCCGCCAGCCGGATATTCTGGAATTGATCCATCAGGCACTGGCGGGAGGCGAAGTTCTTCACGGAGAAATTTCTTCCGGAAGTGCAAACCCGCGCAATTTCTCCGTAACAGTCGCGCCTGTTCCGGCATTCAATGATCCGGCTGGAGCGCCGAAGCCGCCGCAAAAGGGTGGTCCCTTTGGCGCAGTTGTCGCTCTCCACGAAATCACCGATCTTCGCCGCCTCGAGCAGGTGCGCAAAGACTTCGTCGCCAATGTTTCGCACGAGCTTCGCACTCCGCTGACGGCAATTCAGGGATTTGCTGAAACGCTTCTTACCGGCGCCCTTGAAGATCAGCAAAATAACCGCCATTTCGTCGAAATCATTCGCGACCACGCGGCTCGCTTATCGCGCCTGACTGATGACCTGCTAAAGCTTTCACGCATTGAAGCGGGTAAGCTCGATATGGATTTTCAGGCTGTGGATATTGGGCTTTTGATCGAAGCCGTGGTCGAATCCGCGCGGAATGCAGCGGCACGCAAACAGCTTACGCTCGCCGCGGCAAACGTGCCGCAAAATCTGCCGCGCATCCTGGGCGATGCCAGCCTGCTGCGCGAAGTGATGCGCAATTTGCTGGACAACGCCATTCAATACACGCCTGCCGGCGGCCATATCGACGTGAGCGCAGCCGGAAGCAAGGATTTCGTGGTCATCACGGTTACTGACACCGGGATTGGAATTCCCCAAGCTGACCAGCTCCGCATTTTTGAGCGATTTTACCGCGTCGACGCAGCCCGCTCGCGCGAAGTCGGCGGCACAGGTCTCGGTCTGGCCATTGCCAAGCACATTGTTGAGGCCCACGGTGGGCAGATATGGGTGGAGAGTACCGTCGGAGAAGGCTCAAAATTCCACTTTACCCTGCCGCTAGCCCCGTAGACGTTTATCTCAGACTTCATACGCGCGTTATCTTCCTGCAACAGGTCCCCGCCATGCTTGTCGCGCAAAACCAGAGCTGATCCACATATCAGTCCTAGAAGGAGACCAAGATCATGGCATCGCCAGCCAGCGGTCCCGGAAACGTGTATCAGACAGCCCTCGAAAGCTACCTTGTATCCATGGCGCGCACGGTCGAGAGCTCAGTGAGCCGCGCCTTGGAGGCTCTGCTTTCTTGCAACGAGGAGATCGCCAGGGGAGTATTCGTCACCGAGCCGCGCATCAATGAAATGGAGATCATTATCGACGATCACGCGGTGAGGCTGCTTCGCGGAGGCAACTTGCCTGAAGACGAAGTTCGCCACATCGTCGCCACGCTGAAAATCAACAACGATTTGGAACGGATGGGAGATCTGGCCGTGAATATCTGCCAGCGCGTCATCTCCCTGTCCCAAATGCCCGGCGTTGAGCCGCCTCCGGAGCTGGAACCAATGGCCGCTTCCGTGCGTGCCATGGTCGGGCGGTGCCTCGGGGCGCTGATCTACCGCAACCTTACAATGGCCAATGAAGTTCTGGAAGGCGAAGAAGCGATTGACGACTTCCGCGATCAAATCTTCGACAATTTACTGACCAACATGAAGGACGATCCCTGTTTGGTTGCCCCGAACGTTCAATACATACTCGCCACCAGAAATATGGAACGCATTGCTGACCACACCACGAATATCGCCGAGGACGTCGTCTTCTGGTTGCGCGGGCTCGACATACGCCCACAGGCGAACCAGCTCATTGAATCTAAATGACTTAGACGTTACATCCGAGGAGCTGTAACCGGATATTCATCTTCCTCTCATTACCTATTCAAGTTCATAGATCACACTTTCTTCGATCCACGGAGCAGATCTTGACCGAAACCCCACACCTCCACAGCGCGGAAAGGTCTGCTGCGTCTCTCCGATTGGCTGGCGCCCGTCGCGCGCCGGCCGCCTATTTCAGCAACAAGCGCTCGAGTCGATTCTTGCGCGGAGCATGTCCGCAGGGCACGAGGAATTTCGACGAGCGAGTCGAAACGACAGAAACACTCTTAAGGAGGAGTGAATGAGCAGGATTCTAATTGGTTTTGTAACAATGACGCTCTTGTGCGCGGCGCCAGCTTTTGCGAACGCAGGCGGCGATAAGGACGCGCCCAAGAGGGCTAAGAGTGGGGCTGAATCTTCCGCGACAGCTCCGAAGAAAGTTACCGGCAAGGCCCAGCCCGCAAAACCAGAAAATGTTATCCCGGCAACGGAACTTCAAAAGCTTCAGGATTTGATTCAGGCGCAACAACAGGAATTGGCAGCACAGCGCAAGGCGTTGGAGGCACAGCAGAAGGAACTTGACGCTCTGAAGAATGGGTCTGCCAGCCAGACGGCAAGCCCGGCAGCAACGGCGCAGTCCGATGCAGAGACTGGCGCGCCAACTGCTCCGGCGGCGATAAGCACGACCGCTGGGTCCGCGGAAGTCATGCCCGCCCGTAGCGAGTCTAGTTCCACTGCTACAGCGCTGCACGCTACGGAATTGAGTTCGATGAATCGCGCAACGCCAGCTCCGGCACCGAAAATGGCCTCGGGCGGCGCGACAGATCAACCCGCTAATAGACTTTCCGATCTGATGGGCGGAAAACTAGACATCGGCGCGACGGTTTACGCATTCTACTCCGTTTTTCCGACCACTGGCTTCGGCCCGCAGACGCTCGACAATACAGATATTTATCCGGGCCCGGGGAACAACGGCTACAACGAATTCAACATCAACCGGACCTACATCAGCATCTTCTACACTCCGACGCCCGCCATAACCTTCCGAGTGACGCCCAATATCTATCGAGAAACTGGCGGCACGACCGGCGAAAAATTGAGCGCCACCAGCGGTCAGGGCGGCAATTACAACGGCAATTACGGTTTCCGCCTGAAGTACGGATATATCCAGTTCAACCACCCTTTCAAAAATAGCAGCATGTTTGGCAAGGACGTCCTGGTTTTCGGGCAGCAACAGCAGCCGCTCACGGATTGGGAGGAGGGTCTTTACGGCTACCGCTACGTGAACCTGACGCCATGGAACTATCTCAGTCTCAGTTCGACTTTCGTCGGCGTGCGGCTTCACGGTCCCATTGAATTCAATGGAAAACAGTATCTCGACTACGGCATCGGTGTTTTCAACGATTCGAGCTTTCACGCTTACGAAGTAGGCGAAAACAAACAAGTTATGGCGCGCCTGTCGGCGTATCCTTTAGGTGCCGTGTCTAAATACCAAGGGCTCGGCATCACCGGTTTTGTTGACTACGGCTACAAGGATACGGCAATCGACCAAACAACTCAGCAGATGCCGGAACTGCGGGTCGCGGCTCTTGTTCATTTCCAATCCAAGTCAGGTGATTATGGCATCGCCGGTGAATACGATTATGGCCGGAATGCTTTTTCGGCGGGCAATCTCTTCTCGGGCAGCGGACCTGCCGATGAATTTGGCCTGGGTCCGACCATCTACGCGCCTTTCACTGCTCTCACCGGTGCGATCCTGAGCGGAACCCACACTCGCCAGGAAGGGTTCGACTTTTTCGGGCATGCCCGAATCGCCAAGAGCCCCTTCTACCTGTTCGGAATGTTCGAACAGTTCCAACCGAATACAAACGTGTCCACCGATCCCATCGATTTTCGGACGGTGATCGGCGGAATTGCCTATCACTACGGAAAATATTGGCAATTTGCTGTGGACAGCAAGAACATCCTTTACTATCACAGTCAATTTACTTTCCCGGTCTCCGAACTGGCCGTTTTGGATCCAGCCCTTGCAGTTCAGTATCCGACCGGTATTCCCAACGCCGTCCCGGGTAATACGAACCAAGTCTCCTTCAACATCTTATTCAACTATTAGTCTAAAGGCCGACTAGATTTGAAGGTCGGCGAACGGTTGCGAACTTGGACCCTCGGGAAGGCTGGCAACACATAGCGGTTCATATGGAATAAAATCGACGAAGGAGGAAGTGAGCAATGAAATTTCTTAGAAATGGGTCCATTATTCTAGCATTGATGCTGACGGCTGTGTGTGCCGCTGGCCAATCCACTGTGACCGGTGCCGGCAGCAGCTGGGTCTATCCGTTGGTGTCCAAGTGGTCCAGCGAATACCAAACCAAGACTGGCGTCAAGGTCAACTACCAGTCGATCGGTTCGGGCGGAGGGATAGCCCAAATCAAAGCAGGTACGGTGGCTTTCGGCGCTAGCGACATGCCCCTCAAGCCCGAAGATTTGAAGGCCGCTGGGCTGATCCAGTTCCCCACGGCTGTGGCCGGTTGCGCCATGACATATAATCTTCCCGGAATTGAATCAGGGAAGCTCATTCTGAGCGGTCCGGTTACCGCTGACATCTATCTCGGGAAGATCAAGAAGTGGAACGACCCAGCCATCGCCAAGCTCAACCCGGGCGTGAGTCTGCCGGATATGGATATCACCGTCGTACATCGATCCGACGGGTCGGGGACAACTTTCACGTTCACGAACTATCTGTCAAAGGTCAGCCCGGAGTGGGCGGAAAAGGTGGGCTCCAACACCTCCGTTGCCTGGCCGATCGGAGTTGGCGGCAAGGGGAGCGAAGGTATCGTTTCTTACGTGCAGCGCATCCCCGGTTCGATCGGCTACGTCGAGTACGCCTACATCCTGGAGACCCACGGATCCTATGCGCGCATGATCAACAGGGCTGGCAAGGTCGTCAGCCCCACCCTGCAGGGATTTCAGGACGCGTCAGCGCATGTCGACTGGGCCAAGGCGCAGGATTTCTACGTGATCCTCACCGATCAGCCCGGCGCAGACACTTGGCCGATTTCGGGTTGCACGTGGCAAATCCTGCGGAAGAATGCCCCCAAAACAGAGAACATGGAAGTGATGAAGTTCTTCGATTGGGGCTTCGAGCACGGGCAAGACATGGCGAAGGCGATCATCTACGGTCCGCTGCCGGCGAGCACCATCAAAGCCATCAAGGCCTACTGGAAAAGCGAGCTCGGCTACAGCCTCTGAGGTGCTGGCGTCGATTCCGTAAACTATCATAGTAGGGAAATGCATGAACGGCTCGGACATAGCTGTGGGTTCCGGCATGAGACCCTTGTCCGACGAGCCCAATACGGCCGACAGGTCATGGGGCCTGTCGGCCGATTTTCTGTTTCACAAGGCGGCGGTATTCGCGGCGTTCTTGGCTGCGGTGACGCTCTTTGCCACTGTTATCGCGATCGCTTACGATAGCTGGCCGGCGATCCAAACATTTGGTATCTGGAAATTTCTCAAGTCGAGCGAATGGAATCCTGTCACTCAGAGTTTCGGGGCCTTTCCGTTCATAGTCGGCACGCTGGTCAGCTCGGCCGTCGCCATGATCCTTGCTGTGCCGGTCAGCTTTGGCATCGCGGTGTTCATCGTCGAGCTCGCTCCAGTCTGGATCAAAAAACCCGTAGCGGCGGCTATCGAATTGTTGGCGGCCATCCCTAGCATTGTTTACGGTCTGTGGGGGCTTGTGGTTTTCGCCCCGGTCTTCGCTCAAATTGAGCCTTGGATCACCCGGGATCTCGGGGCAATCCCGGGTATCGGCTTGTTATTCCGAGGCCCGCCAATGGGGATCGGCATGTTGACAGCAGGGATCGTCTTGGCGATCATGGTCCTGCCGTACATATCGTCGATCATGCGCGATGTGTTCTTGATTGTGCCGTCATCGTTGCGCGAATCGGCCTACGCCATGGGAGCTACCACGTGGGAAGTGTCTTGGCACATCATCTTGCCGTACACGCGTTCGGCGGTCATCGGCGGCATTTTTTTGGGCTTAGGGCGTGCGCTCGGCGAAACGATGGCCGTGACTTTCGTCATCGGCAACAGCAACGCGCTGTCGTCGAGCCTGTTAATGCCGAGCGCGACCATTCCCTCGGTTCTCGCCAATGAATTCACCGAAGCCACAACCAAGTTGTATGTTTCCTCGCTGATCTACTTGGGCTTGATCCTGATCGCCGTCACCTTGGCCGTGCGCTTCCTCGCCGTCCTGCTGATACGCCGCCTCGGCC
>JBOGNJ010000039.1:0-24026 GCA_050746905.1 Candidatus Acidiferrales bacterium | reverse complement strand
TTAAGCAACGGTGTGACCCGCAAGTGTTTATCCTACATACAGAAAGCCATTCCACCTGATCTTCGCAAGGGCCAAAGTGAGTGGCGCGCCCGGAGGGACTCGAACCCCCGACCCTCTGCTTAGAAGGCAGACGCTCTATCCAACTGAGCTACGGGCGCACGCGATGCAACTGATTCACTGTATAGCGTTGGCAGTATTCTTCGCAACCAGCAACTGACAGCTCATTTTGGCTGTGCACAATTTTGTACAACATCATGGATCACTTGCAACAATCTTCTGAGAACGTATCGCTATTTGTATCGTTTTTACTGCGCGTGTTCCGGAAACGCACCAACGCGAACGGGCGTTCTATAGTCTGGCGAGTGTACGGTAGGTTCAGTCTTGTGAAAGTCCTTGCGCGTCCCTTCGCGCTCCGCAATCCTCCTCAGAAGTCCTACATGTTGCGCGATCAATCACAGGTCTTCTGGTCAGGCGAATTCGGCAATCAGGTCGAAGTGCCCGTGATTGGCGGTCGAGAAAATGGCAACGTCCTGGTGTTGGCCGCCGAAAGTCGCGGCCTTGCCGTTCACGGTCACTTTTTGCAAAGTATTTTGCGCAGGTAAGCGGAATTTTACCTGCAATTCTTTCGGAGTGCCGGGCCGAGCGAGTTCCACGGATGCTGACACTTTTTTTGTGGCGGGATCGGTCTTCATTTTGAAACTGACCCGCCCCCAGCGCGTGGGCGCGTCGTCAATCCTGATTTCTTTTCCGGAAGCTACCCAGTCGCGCGGAAGACCCTTGCCGAGATAGAGTCTGTCTTCGTCCGAATCCTCGAATACGAGCATCCAGCGGACGAGCAATGGAATGGTTTGCTGCGCCGGAATGCAGAAAGTTGCTGTGCCACCTCCGATTCCGGAGACTTCCCCGGCGGTCCAACTGCCCGGCGTGTGATCGTGGAAACGGTGCGAGTAGAGGAACAACAAATATTCCTCGACGCGATCCAAACGAAGCAGCATCTGTGCGTAGCCATAAGAGATGAAGCCAAGAATGTCGCGTCCGGTGGGATGGGGGCGCTCAACGTTGGCAACGACGCCGAGAGTCGTGGCGCCGTAGGCGCGCATGCAGTCGATCACCAAATTGGCAAGATTCGGCGAGAGCACGTCCGCTTGCAACAATTCCGCATACGGGCGATGCGCCCACTGTTGAGGGCTGGGCCGCTCCTTGGTAAGCGATTCGCGAAACGTGAGAGTCGTTCCTGGGTAAGTTCCAACATACGGCGGATTCATATCGTGGCGGACGCTCTTTTCGATGCTCGTCGCTACGGCGTCTTGCAGGATTTTGCTCCGCCGCAACCAGTCGGATGTTGATTTTTCAGCAGCAGGCCCAGGTTTGACGTTGCGCCATGCGTGGCTGAAATCCTTGAGTCCACGGACGGCGAACGCGCTATTGGCAAAATACGGCAGCCACCAAGTCTCCGGTTTCGGCGCGAGACAGGAATCCGATTCGCTCCAGCCATGAATCAAGCCGTGGCCCGGATCGTCCGCGGGCAATCGCAGGCTTTCGTCGTGCATCTCGCAAAGCATCGAAGCCGTAGCTTCGATTTTCTCCTGGTGCTTCAGGAGCAGCACGGCGTCTCGCGTGTAATTAAAATACTTCGCGAAAAGCATCAGCTCCATGCCGAACTGAGCGGTTTCCGGCCCGCGCATGTTGATCATGCCCTTCGAATCCGTGAAATCGGAGAGGTAGTTGTCAATGATGTCGTGCGCCATTTCAAAACGGCCCCATTCGAGATTCGCGAAAACGGCCATGGTGAAAATATCCTGGAAGCCGTCATACTCCGAGCCGTAGTAATCGCGGTCGACCGCGCCATATTTGGGGTAAACGCCGCCGGGGCGCACCATCAGCTCTTTGACGAAGGCGTACTTCGACATGTCGACCCATACATTTTGGGGAAGCGACGCCGGCGCAAAATCATGCAACTGGTTGTCCCAATAATCGGCGAAAAGCAAAAGCGCACGATAGAAATCTTCCGCTTGGGGATCTTCACGGCGAGGCGGATAGGCCGGATAGCTGTGGCCATAAACAACTTTTGAAATTTTGCCTCCTTCGATCCACGCGGTGCGATGCCAGGTCTGCACAATAAACCTGTCATGTGCCTTCACGTCGCCAAACGCTACAACTTCGTCATACGCCGTATCCGAGATTGGGAAAATCTTGCGTACCGCCGGCATCCAACCGCCGATCAGGCCTTCGAAACGTTTCTGCGCCTCTTGCGCATTGAGTTCGGGAAAATATTGGCCGGGGTGATACGTCCTTGTATTCCCGGAAGGGTAGACGGGCATCGTGTCGGAACATTCCTTGGTTCCCACAAATGTATTCCAGGGCAGTCGGAAAAATATGGGACGGTTTCCGGTGCGCGATCCCATGGGCGGGGCGGCCGACTTTACCAATTCGGGGTCGGGGTCGCCATTCGCCAGAAGTTTGTCCGCCAATAAATCGGGCCCTGCCAAGCCGATATCCTTCAGGCTCAATCCGAGATAAGGAGGATTCGCGTCGGGAAATGTCGCCTCGGCAGTTTTGGGAAGCACGCGACTAGCCCCGCGTGAAGAAATGAAGGTAACCGCGCCATCGCGCGTGCGAAGATCCTCGAAGACTTTCCATGTTGTGGAGTCAATCTTGAATTCACAGACCACGGAGTGGCCTTCGACGTCAGGCGCGAACTCAGCCTCGCTTGAGACAATCGGCTGCGCGAAGCTACTGGGGGGTTCTGCCGCCTCGGCGGACTTCGGTAAATATCGCAGGGCTGCGCTGGTGACTGCGAGGTTCTGCAAGAAACGGCGTCGATCCATAATGCTCCTTCCCGGAGCTAGCTAGGCGGGCACAGTTTCGTTGACGATTTTTTTAGCTTCGCTCTCGCGCGGTTTTGTACCATACTTCGCGGGGTTCGTGTAAACGTTTTCTCGAACCATGCGAATGGCAAGCACGGCAGACCTTAACTGGAAAGCGAAAACGACTACTTAAGGACAGGGACATGGATAGTCGGCGATTTCAATTTGTAGTGGCGATTTTGCTGTTTTCCACCGTGGCAATCCTCGGCCCAGCATTGTCGCACGATGCCTCGGCACAGAGACGCCCCCCGCAGGAGCCCGCGACACCCGGTCCGATGCTCGCCCAAGGAATGATTAATCTCGATACGCCTCAATTTGATTTGAGTCTCGTGCGCTCGTCGCAAACAGTTGCGGCGCTGAAACCAAAAGGGGCAAATGGATTCGATTTCACTCCGGGCGATTTGCTGGTGGCGCGCTCGCAAAATGGTTACTACCACCTCGGCGACCTCGATTTGCGCTTGCGGCTAGGGACTACCGGCGAATGGAAGGGTTATTCGACTGCCGTCGAACGCACGCCCGTGAAGGCGCTGCCCACATCCGCCGAAGTTCTTGCTGCTGCTGATTTGACGCCAACGTTCCCGCAGGATTTTCCGCTCGATGTGACGCGCGCCTGGGTGGTCGAACACGGCGAGCTTGTATTGCGCTTCACTTTGAAGAATAAAACCACGCAAACGATCCAAATCGGCGCGTTGGGCATTCCGATGATTTTCAACAACGTGATGAACCATCGCTCGCTTGCCGAGGCGCACGAGACGTGCTCGTTTTATGATCCTTACATTGGGGAGGACGCGGGCTATTTGCAAGTAACCCGGCTCAACGGCCACGGGCCGGCGCTTGTCGTGGTTCCGTACGGTAAGACGCCGCTCGAGGCATACAACCCAATCCTGAATAAGCGAAGAGTAAACGGCGCTGTGCCGATTTTCAGCGATCCGACGCCGCGCGGCGTAACGTTCGAAGGTTTTTATGACTGGATGGTCCACAGCGAAGCCTACGCGGAAGATGAATGGAAAAACGCGCAACCGTGGAATCCGCCGAGCATGCTCAGCCTCGCTCCCCGCGAGTCGAAAACATACGGCGTAAAATTCCTGCTCGCGGATTCCATTCGCCACATCGAGAAAACGCTTACCGCGAACAACCGTCCAGTGGCAGTGGGCATTCCCGGATACGTTTTGCCGACGGATGTCGACGCACGCCTGTTTTTGAAATATGGCAGACGTATAAAGTCGATGGCCGCCGAACCACCTGGCGCGATTGATATTCATAAAACTGCGCGGACTCGAGACGGCTGGCAATCTTTCGCGCTGAAGGGCCGCACGTGGGGCCGCTCGCGCCTGACAATCATTTATGACGATGGTCTGCGGCAAACAATCGATTATTTTGTAATCAAGCCTGAAGCGCAGGTCGTCTCGGACCTGGGAAATTTTCTGACCACGAAGCAATGGTTTGTCGATCCCAAGGATCCTTTCCACCGCAGTCCTTCTGTGATGACGTACGACCGCGAGGCCAATCAAATCGTGACCCAAGACAGCCGCGTGTGGATTGCCGGACTGAGCGACGAAGGCGGCGCAGGCTCTTGGCTGGCCGCTATTATGAAGGAATTTGGGCAGCCAAATCAGGAAGAGCTGGCCAAGTATCAGCAATTCGTCGATGGAGTGCTGTGGGGCGGCATACAGTACAAAGATGGACCCGAGAAATACGGCGTGCGAAAGAGCCTTTTCTACTATCAGCCCGAGGAACTGCCGCGAGGCTATTACCGCAGCGACCTTGATTGGCGGAGTTGGACAAGTTGGAATAAAAAAGCATCGGAAGCGGTTGACCGTTCTTTCAATTATCCGCACGTCGCGGCGGCGTATTGGGTGCTTTATCGTTTGGCGCGCGACCACCAGGGCCTTGTAACCGACCATCCCTGGCAGTGGTATTTGACGCATGCCTACGAAACCTCCGTTGCGATGACGAACGACGCGCCCGGCCTGGCGCGTTTCGGGCAAATGGAAGGCGACATATTTCTCAAGATCATGACGGATTTGCGCCGCGAAGGCATGACGACGCAAGCCGACGATTTGGAAGCAAAAATGAAGGCGCGCGCCGACCGCTGGAAAGAGGAGGCGTATCCGTTCGGCAGCGAAATGCCGTGGGACTCGACGGGACAGGAAGAAGTGTACGCCTGGATGAAATACCTCGGTTACCAAGAGAAGGCTGACGTGACGCTGAATGCGGTGCTCGGCTACGATCCGACGATACCGAGCTGGGGCTATAACGGCAGCGCGCGCCGTTATTGGGACTTTATTTACGCAGCCAAAATTCAGCGACTGGAGCGGCAGCTTCATCACTACGGCTCGGGCATCAACGCGATTCCGCTGCTTGCCGCGTATCGCGAGCATCCGGACGATTTTTATCTGCTGCGCGTCGGTTACGGCGGCACTATGGGAGCGCTGACCGATATCGATCAGCAGGGATTCGCGTCAGCCGCCTTCCACGCGTTTCCGGACATGCTCAAATTCGATCCATATTCGGGCGATTACGGCCCGAATTTCTTCGGCCATGCCTTGAACACCGCGACATATATCGTCGATCATCCGGAATTCGGATGGCTCGCGTTCGGCGGGAACATCAGCGCCAAGGGCAGCAGAATCGATGTCACGCCGCTCGATTCTTTTCGCATGCGTGTCTACGTGGCTTCTTTGGGCTTGTGGCTGACGCTTGACGCGGGAAAGTTCGATGCCGTGGAAATAAATTCCAAGACCGGCGCCGTGCGGCTTGGACTTGCCCCCGCTACGCAGTTCACTCCGACCGCGTATTTGCGCGTGGAGCAGCCCGCAAAAATAACCGGTGTCGGCGCGCATCAACCGAGCAAGTCTTTCAAGATTGAACGCGGGGCGTATGTTGTTCCATTGCACGCGGGAACGACGTGGGTAGAGTTGCGCGAAAAATAATGAGGGAGTGCAAGCCCACCGGACCATGAAAAAAGGATACGACCGCCGCCAGGTTTTGAAAGGCATGAGCGCGGCGTGTGCTGCGTTTCTGTTGCCCGAGCGACAGGCAGGGGCAGAGGATGTCCTCCGTATCGCTGGCCAAAACGTTGAGATTCAGATTGGTTCTGTCAGCAAGCATACGTTCCGTCTGAGCATTTTGCCTGTTAACGATGGTCATGTAGGAACGATACCGACGGACGGGTCGCTGGTGCGCGAATCTTGGGCGGCACCCGTCGCAAAAATGCGCGGGGTATCGAGCGCGCGAACGGTGAAATGCGGCGACGTAAATGTGCGAATTGCTTCCTCGCCTTTATCTTTCACAGTTGAATCGCCGTCTGGTGAGCAAATTCAAAAAATACAAGTGGATGCGGACACGGGGAACGTGTCATTCGTCACAGGAGATTCGCCGATTCTCGCGCTCGGGGAGGGCGGTCCGCAGTTCGATCGGCGTGGATCAATGGAGACCATGCGCAGCGGCCAGGGCGGTTACAAACTTGCGACTCACGGCGGGCGCGTGCCGATTCCATGGCTGATTGGGACAAGCGGATGGGCGATGTTCATCCATCAACCGTTCGGGACTTTCGACTTTACGGGACCCGAGAGCAAATTCAAGCCTAAGAGCCCGGATACCGCGCTTCCGCTCGATATTTTTTTCGTCGCGTCGCGCGAACCAGCCACAATCATGGCGGAATATGCGCGTCTTACCGGACACCCGGAAATGCCGCCGCTTTGGTCGCTCGGATATCAGCAATCGCATCGCACGCTTGCGAGCCGCGAGGAGATTCTGGCCGAAGCGAAAACGTTCCGCGACAAGAAGCTTCCCTGTGACGCCCTGATTTATTTGGGCACAGGTTTCTGTCCGTCCGGATGGAACACCGAAAATGGCTCCTTCGCCTGGAATTCGCGCGTGTTTCCGGACCCCAAGGCAATCCTCGACGAATTTCACAAGGATCATTTCCGCGCCGTGCTGCATGTAGCGATCCTGACGCGCAAACTTCGCGGCACAGTCCACGATGGTTGCGCGCTGACGCGATTCGACGAGCAGGAAGCCAGTTGCTACTGGGACGCGCACCGCACGGATTTCGCGATGGGCGTCGACGGCTGGTGGCCGGATGAGGGCGATCCGCTGGATATCGCATCGCGGCTGACGCGCAATCGAATGTACTGGGAGGGTCCGCAAATCGACCGCCCGAATGAACGCCCCTATGCGCTGCATCGCAACGGTTATGCTGGAATGCAGCGCTACGCTTCTTTCTTGTGGTCCGGCGACGTGTATTCCACGTGGGAAACATTAAAAGTTCACATTCCGAATGCCATCAATACCGCGCTCTCGGGAATTCCGTTCTGGGGCACGGACATCGGCGGCTTCGTTCCCACAAAAGAATTCACGGCGGAGCTATATTTGAGGTGGTTTCAATTTGGCGCGTTCTGCACTCTGTTTCGTTGCCACGGGCGAACATGGAAACTGCGATTACCGTGGGGCTGGGATACAGGCGATCCGGGACCCATCGAAATCAGCAACTATGGCGGCGCGGCAATTCCCGACGCGAGCCAGTTGCACAACACGCAGGTCGAGCCTATCTGCCGCAAGTATATGGAGCTTCGTTACAGAATGCTGCCGTACTTATACAGTGCGGTGCGTGAATGCGCTGCGACCGGCACGCCGATCATGCGCGCGCTGTGGCTGCATTATCCGGATGATCCCGTGGCCGTTGCGCGCGATGACGAGTACTTGTGGGGCCGGGACGTGCTGGTCGCGCCAGTGTTTGAAAAAGGCGCAGCTTCGCGCCGCGTCTATCTTCCTCGCGGAAGTTGGTATGATTTCTGGACTGGCGAGCGTACCGAAGGTGGCCACGAAATATCGCGTGACATAGATCTGGAAACGATGCCGTTGTACGTTCGCGCGGGAGCGATCCTGCCACTGGGCCCCGTCAAACAATATTCGAGCGAGAAAGTGGATGAGCCGCTCTCCGTCACGATTTATCCAGGCGCTGACGGCTCTTTCCTCCTTTATGAAGATGACGGCAAGTCTTTCAACTATCGCAAGGGCGACTGGATGGGCATAAAGATGGCGTGGAGTGATTCGCGTCGCGTGTTGTCGCTGCATCTTGCAGAAGGCTCGCGCATGTTGCCGCCGGAGCGGCGAAAAATCGAAGTGAAGCTCGCGCAAGCAACGCGGCAAATTGTGTTTGAAGGGCGACCTCTTCAGGTGACATTCTAAGCGTGTTCAGTTTTTGCAGTCGCTGAAACGTGCGTCACATGCTGGAGTAACGCTATAATCTGCCATGCGCTCTTTTTTCCAGACATGCGTCGGTGCAATGAGTAAAGGCCTGCTGGCAATTGCCGGCGTGGTCCTCACCTTGGGATTGTTTGCGAATTGTGCGGCCGCGCAACCTTCGAAGAAGCCAGCGACAACCAACGCATCTGCGTCTGCTCAACGAGGCCTGCAGCTCGCCGAACAGGGTCTCTGTAAGGAGGCGCTGCCGCTCCTGCGGAAGGCGATCCCGCACATTGTCGAGAGAAAAATGCGCTATGACGTAGAGATGGCCACGGCGCAATGCGGAATGAGCATCTATCAAGAGGACGCCATAGTTGACGCGCTGGTATTGCTGCATCGCGAATTTCCACGGGATCCCAAGGTTCTCTACACGGAGACTCATTTTTATTCCGAGCTCGCGTCGCGCGCCGCGCAAGAGCTCGCCGCGACGGCTCCCACCTCGGCGCAAGCGCAGGAACTGGATGCCGAGGGTCTTGAGTCGCACGGGAAGTTGGACGAGGCCGCGGCCGAATATCGCAAAATTCTTGAGAAGTATCCCGCCGAGCCCGGCATTCATTACCGCCTGGGCCGCATTATTCTTGCCGAGCCCGCGACTGCAACGACGGCTGACGACGCCAAGAACGAATTTGACGCGGAATTGAAGATTGACCCGACCGCAGCTTCGGCGGAATTCATGCTGGGGGATCTAGCGCGGCAGGCGCAGCATTGGGACGAGGCCATTAGTCATTTCTCCCGCGCGGCCAAGCTCGATGCGGAATTTTCTGAGGCTTATCTTGGACTGGGCTTATCGCTCAATGCCGCGGGGAAAAATGCGGCCGCCGTCGCACCGCTGGAAAAATATGTGAAGATGGAGCCCGATGATCCAGCCGGTCACTATCAGTTGGCAATTGCTTATGCGCGTACGGGCCGGCAACAAGACGCGCAACGGGAGATAGCTCTTCAACGTGAAGCGCAGAAAAAAGCGCCGCCCACGGGACCTCAAGGTCCGGGCCAACAGTGATCATCAGTTCGCTAGCGACGATCCAAATTCGGTAAACCGCGTCTTGTGAGTTTGTGCGGCGCTATTTCCACTTGCCTTCACCTTCGACAATCGTAATGTAGCGGTTGATGGGAAGATTGGTGAAATGCTCGGTCGCGCCTCCCGGCTGTGGCCATTTCACTTCGAGGGTATCAATTTTGGCGCGTTGCCCAATTCCCAGCACCATGCGGGGGTCGTGCGAGGAAAGATAGCTCCCGCCGCCGACTTTGAAGCGATGGCACTTCAAATCGCCTGCCTGATAAGTGACTTTCGCGCCGATGGCGTCGATATTGGACTTCCTTCCAATCAATCGAACGCCTAACCAATGATTTTGCCGCGCGGCATTATTCCGCAACAGAATTGGGGCGGCGTTGTTCACCGCAACCAACACATCCACGGAGCCGTCGTTGTCGAAGTCGCCGAGGGCCATGCCTCGTCCCGCGATCGGCTGAGAAAAAATCGGGCCGCTTTGCTTGCTTATGTTTTGGAAACTGCGTCCGGTGTTGCGAAAAAGCAGCATAGGTTCGCGATACTCGACGTTTTGCATGTGTTTTTCGACTGCAATGTCGGGATGGCCATCGCAGAGGAGAAGATCGAGCTCGCCGTCATTATCGTAATCAAAAAACTTCACACCCCAGCCACTCATCAGCATAGTGGAGGACCCGATGCCGTCCGAGGGAGCGAGGTCGGAAAACGTCTCGTCCTTATTGTTGCGATAGAGAGAAAACATTTCGTGGTCCACGTTGGAGACAAACAAATCGACCCAGCCGTCCTGGTCGTAATCCGCGGCGTCCACGCCCATGCCCGAACGCGCTCGTCCGAAACTGTTGTAACCCACGCCCGCAAGCAATCCAATTTCCGAAAAGTGCCCCTTGCCTTGATTGGCAAAAAGGAAATTTGCGACGGTATCGTTGGAGACGAAGAGATCCATCAGCCCGTCATTATTAATGTCGCACGCAACCACGCCCCACGCCTTGGCTAGTGATTTCGCGATGCCGGATTCCTTGCTGACGTCCGTGAAGGTGCCGTCGCCGTTGTTGTGGTAGAGCCAGCACGGCGCTGGATCATAGACATTTGGCTTGCAATACCATCGCTCGCCCGTCAAATCGTTGCCGCAGAATTTGTTTTTCGATTTGTTCCATTCCGCGAACTGGCAGACGAACAAATCAAGCTGGCCGTCATTGTCGTAATCGAACCACACCGCGCTTGTCGCCCAACCAGGAGCAGCAAGACCGGCTTTCTGGGTTACATCGGTAAATGTGCCGTCGCCGTTGTTGTGATAGAGGATGCTGCGCGGATACTGCGTCACATAAAGATCGGGCAGGCCGTCGCCGTCGTAATCGCCCACTGCGACGCCCATTCCATAAGCATTTCCCGCGACGCCGGCTCTTTCAGTGACGTCCGTGAAAGTGCCGTTACGATTGTTGTGGTAGAGAGCGTTGCGTAGCGGCGGCGAGGGATTGTAAAAATCGCACTTGCCGCTGTTCACCAGATAGATGTCCATCCAGCCGTCGTTGTCGTAATCGACAAACGCACAACCGGCGCCGAGCGTCTCGGGTTCATACATTTCGGGTGACAGCCCGCCCACGTGCTTCCACAAAATGCCGCTCTTGGAACGAGGAACCTCTTCGAAAGCCGGCAGGAAATCGGGAGACGGTAGTCTGTTGGTCAAAAGACGGGAAGGATTGAGGGCGCCGAACCCGCCGGCAAACCCTGACCAACCAAGCATGTGAAGCAAGCGACGACGCGAGAGTCCCGCTAGCCGGGTGGTTGAGTTAATGGGCATTGAATTTCCGCGAACTCAATTCCAAGCGGCGGCCCGAAACATGGCCGCGTTCTGGCGTTGCAAAGGAAACGTTTTCCTGTTTCTATGATCCCGGAACAGGATAACAATAAATATCCGGTCTGACATCGAAAGAACACCGAATCGTTCTCGCGCGCGCAATTGCCGGATGAATAATTTGGACGTCCAAGGGTTAACCGTGTGACGAGTTTCTCCACATTCTCCAGACGAGATTTGCTGAAGGCGATGGGAGCGACTCTTGCGTACGGCTCTCTTGAATTCGACAACGCGCTTGCGCAAACGACCCGATCTGTACAGTTCGTTAACGTCGCGGAATCCGCCGGAATCGATTTTCGTCATGATAACGCAGCGTCCCCCCAGAAATATCTGATCGAAACGATGGGTTCGGGCTGTGGTTGGATTGATTACGACCAGGATGGCCTGCTCGATTTATATCTGGCGAATGGCGCTGCGACACGCCTTTACAAACCGGCCCGTCCACTGCGAGGCGCGCTGTATCGCAATAATGGAGATGGAACATTTACTGACGTCACAGCGAAAGCGCGCGTGGAAGCAGAAGGTTTGTTCGGCATGGGCGTTGCCGTGGGCGATTACGATAACGACGGATATCCGGATTTGCTCGTTCTCGGGTACGGACGATGCATTCTGTACCATAACAATGGGAATGGGACGTTCACAGACGTGACGGTTCACGCCGGAGTGGAAAATTCGGGCAGGTGGGCATCGAGCGCGGCATGGTTTGATTATGACAATGACGGCCGTCTGGATCTGGTGATTGCGAATTACATTGACTGGTCGCCTGAGCGAAATTTCTGGTGCGGAGATCATGGTCCGGATATGCGCAGCTATTGCCATCCCGACGATTACAATGGCGAGGCTCCCACGCTCTACCACAACAATGGCGACGGAACGTTCACAGACGTGAGCAAAAAATCCGGAATAGGACTGAAGCCGGGTAATGGTTTAGGAGTGGTGACTTTCGACTATGACAATGACGGTTGGCAGGACATCTTTATTGCTAACGATTCGATGGCGAATTTCTTATTTCACAACAACCGTGACGGAACTTTCCACGAAGTAGCATATTTGTCGGGCGTTGCGGTGAGCGCGGACGGTCTGGCGGAGGCCGGCATGGGAACGGATGCGGCAGACACGACAGGAAACGGCCGCATGGACCTTGTCGTAACCCATCTCGACAACCAACTTGCGCGCCTCTATCAAAATTTGGGCGATTCAACTTTCGATGACGCGACTCTGCGCAGCGGTCTTGGCTATGCGACGTTTCATATGAGCGGATTCGGCGCGCGGTTTATGGACTATGACAATGATGGCGCGCCGGATATTTTTATGGCCAATGGACATGTCCTTGACAACATTCAGCGCTACAACGCGAACGTTCATTATGCGGAACCGAAATTGATGTTTCGCAATCTGGGCCGCGGGAATTTTGGAAACGTGAGCGACGAACTGGGCCGTGACTTCAAGCTTCCCACGGTGAGCCGTGGCGCAGCGATCGGCGATTTCGACAATGACGGCGACTTGGATATTTTGGTCAACAACAATGGACAGCGGCCGCAATTGCTGCGCAACGACGGCGGGAACGCGAATCATTGGCTGGAGATTCTTCTGATTGGCACGCGGTCAAATCGAGACGCGGTCGGCGCACGGCTGAAGGTTACCGCGGGTAAGCTTGTGCTTTACGAGCAGCGTAAGGGCGGAATGAGTTACCAATCGGCGCAGGATCCGCGGCTTCATTTTGGCTTGGGAAAATATTCCACCGTGGACGCTGTGGAGATTCTTTGGCCAAGCGGCGCGACGACGAGGGTGACAAATATCATGAGCGATCAAATCATCGCCATCGAGGAAGGTAAGGGTCTAGTCAAGCGAGAGTTTCCTCGAGCGGCGCGACGCTGAGGTCGAGCGCAGAATGTCGTTCGTTGAATGCGACGTTCACTGCGCAAAGGCATTATTTAGAGGAATTAGGGTTGGTGGGGCGGACGTCCCGAAGAGACGTAACCGGCTCTGTGGTCAGGCGAATCTGATTTGTACTTTGCGGCTTGCTTTTGATTCAAACCGGCGAGCATCGTCAACATGCGCTCTGCTTTTTGCACATCGCCTTTGCGCCGATAAGCAATCGCCAAATGTGAATAGACCGACGCGTCGCCGGGCGCGAGTTTTCGCGCTGCTTCCAAGTGCATGATGGCGTCGTCGATACAGCCTTCCATCAGATCCAGTTCGCCGAGCGCAGACTGCGAGACCGCGTAGTTCGGGCGTTCGGCCACGGACTTTTGGAGGGCTGCTTGCGCCTCGCGGAATTCCGACTGGTCCGGTCCGGCACCGGAATGGGCCACGGCGTTTCCGAAGATGGCCAGCAGAATGTAGTTGTGGTGGCCTTTTTGAATTCCCTCGCGAGTGACTCGAACAGCCTCCGAAATATTTCCTTCCAGAAGCGCCTTCTGTCCCGCCGCCATATAAGAAATGTCGGTTCCAGGCGCGAGTCTTTCGGCAAGATCAAAATCAGTCGTGGCCGGGTCAGGTGCATTTTGAAATGAAAAAAACACGCCGCGTTCGTAATGCAAACGCGACGAATCCGGCAGATGTTGTACTCCGATATTCAGAACGTCGACGCCCATCTCGTAAGACTGCCGATCCATGCATTCCTCCGCAACCAGCAAATAAAGCGTCTCGTCCTGGGGAGTCTGTTTGACGGCCTGCCGGAAAGCGTTGAAAGCTTCCTTATCCTGGCCGCTTCCAATATACGCCTGAGCCAAAAGACTATTCACGGCCGCGGTCCCGCCCCCGCTGGCTTTCAGCGCGTCGAGAACCTGAATCGCATCGTTGAATTGACTGGTCCCCACATAGCACAGCGCGAGATTGAAATTCGCAGCGTATTTATCTTGATTCGAGACGTGCCCCCGTGCTGCCACAAAATGCGGAATCGCTTCGGAAAAACGTCCCTGCTGCGTTAGCGCGATTCCGGTTTGCAGTTCTACTTCTGCCGTCGCGGACGTGTTGGCCTGCGCGCTTACTTGAATTTCAGAGACGCGGGGTGCAAATGGGGTTGTGGCGGACGCGCGCCGAAAACTGGATGTCATCAAAATCGCAGCGCCCGCCGAAAAATGTCCAATAAGGTGCCAAAAGTGTTTCTGGCTCATTTCCATCCTATCAACCGAAGAAGCCACCAAGCCATCTCCGGCGGCTCCCACATGCAAAGCCCAAGGACGTCGCCATTCTAACAGCCTCGATCGAGAAATCGGATTGCCAAGAATTTTGAGCTTGACAACCAGCAGAAATACATTATACAAGACCACCATTATAGCAAGGGCGCTGTTATACGGGGTGGGTAGCATGAGTAAACGTTTACTTATAAGGCCATCGGTTGAACACGGCCGAATGCCTGTGCCGTTCCACGAATGCCCTCCGCGCCTATGCCACATACTCGCCAGCCCCCAAGGAAGTCTTGCGGCAAGTCGCACTGAAATCACACCGAGATTTAACGGCGCGACGCACGCAGAGCGAGTTGCTGGGGCCTTAGATGCACCGATCGACGGCACGAGCCGCAGCGGCACGGTCTACAAAATTACATCTCGCTATTTTAGAAAGCGGTTTCTCGGACCAAAAAGAGAGCAGTTCATTTGAGATCGAAAACCGAAATCGCGTTCTTCAGGACGCGGACAAAGCTTGGACATGTCAAAGGAGGCAGTATGTCGCGGAGTTTTTCTCGCACTTTGATTGGCAGCATGGTGGCCTGTTTGGCGGCGCTCTTCGCCTTCAGCGTTCCCTCGGCGTGGGGACAAGGCACCACGGTGGGATCGGTGCATATCGCAGTGCTGGACCAGAGCGGTGCCACCGTGCCGGACGCCACTTTGGCGTTAAGGAATCTCGATACAAATAGTGTGAGCACCGGCACGACGGGTCGCGGCGGCTTGTTCGCCTTTCCCAGCCTCCCTTTCGGAACATTCGAGCTTACGGTCTCAAAACCTGGGTTTAAGAAGCAGGTTCTGAGTTCCGTGATCGTCGAAGCGGGACGAGTGACCGACGTAAAGGTTATTTTGCAAGTCGGCGCGGCCAGTGAAGAAGTAGTGGTCACTGGCACTGCGGCGCCCTTGCAGACCGATTCGAGTGCGATCGCCTCGACGGTCGATATGAAGCAAATTAACGATCTGCCTATCGGGGGCCGTAACGTTAGTGGGTTCGTATATTTGACTCCCGGGTTTAGCGGTGTCTCCGGGTATGGGACGTGGGATGGCCTGCCGCTGATTGCCCAGAGCAACACCGTGGACGGAATTGTTGCCAACACGAACCGCATGAAATTCAATGGCAACGCGACTCCTGCGATGTCTGCGCGGCTTGAGGACATTGGCGAAATGACCATTCAGACCAGCCAGCAGAGCGTCAGTCAGGGTTTTGGAGAGGCGTCCATGGGCGCCGCTTACCTCACGCGCGGGGGTTCGAACACATACCACGGCGAAGCCTTCGAGGATTTCCGGAACACTGTGCTGAACGCGAACAGTTGGGACAACAACGAGCAGGGCTTCCCAAGAGACAAAATCATCCTCAATGAATTTGGCGGCAACGTAGGCGGGCCGATCCTGAAGAACAAGCTCTTTTTCTTTGGTTCCTTTTCGATGTCGAAGCAACCAGGCGGCCGTGTCCACAGCCGGACGTTTCTCTCGCCCGCTGCGCAGACAGGAATTTACACCCTCTTCCGTTCGCAGCCAAACGGCTCGCCCTTCACGCAAGGAGAAACTATCAATCTGTTCACGCAAGTCGCGGCTCCGAACGGCCTGCCTGCAAGCGTGAATAACCCACCGGCATGCAGCAATCCGTGTCCAAATACGTATGCAAATATTGCGTCTGAAATTGCGTTGGTCAATAAGGACCTCACCGAAACAAATCCCATCATTTCCCCTACGGGTGATCCGAATACGGAAAGCGTCCGTTGGTTTGTGCCTTCGGCGAGAACATTTTATTATCCTGCAATACGGTTGGACTACAACGCCACACAGAATGTCCGGATGAACTTCGAGTTCGAGGAAACCAGGTTCAATCAGCCGGGTGCAACCGCTCCGTACTACCCGGGACCGGATTTTGCAAGTCAGTCTGCCAACAACCGCAGCAAGAATTACACGAGCTCGTTGGGAATAAACTGGACCATTTCCCCGACTCTGGTGAACGAGTTCCGGGTAGGGTACCTGTACACGTTTGGCTACAACGCGGGTGGCGCGAAGGCTATTTGGGACACCCAGCCTGCCGTAAACTGGGCGCTGGGGAATTCGGGGCAAGAGTTCAATTTGAACACAGCCACTTTTTATCCCACCATCAGCGGGGGCGACACGCTTACGTGGTTGCACGGCGCGCACACTTTCGCTTTCGGCTTTAGCTATACCCGCGAACAAGACCATTACTACAATGCGCCCGACGGCATTCCGAGCATAGACCTGGCGCTCAGGAACGGAGATGTGGCACGTACCGATTTCGAGAATTACTTTAACAGTGGCACGGGCGCGAATACTGCCGACAAATCGGAGGCGGAAAACTTGTATGCCACTCTCGTGGGCAGAATTTCCGGCGTCGGACCGATCGGCAGCGGCTTTCCCTACGATCCGACGACAAACGCATACGCAAGCACGCCAGGCGGCACGGTTTTTCTCGACGAACTGCAAAGGTCATGGGGTGTTTTTTTTCACGATTCTTACCACTTGAATCCGAGCTTGACTCTAAATTACGGGCTCCGGTGGGACTTCATAGGAGACGATCATGATTTGGCGCACCAGTACCTCGGTACGCCCCTCAGTTCATTTTATGGACCGTCAGGCGTCGACAATATCTTCAACCCAGGCGTCCTGGTTGGGACGAATACCCCAGTCTATGCGGCCGCGAGCCACCAGTACGGGTCGTGGAATGTTACCCCTCAACCCACAATTGGCGTCGCTTGGAACCCGAATTATTCCGAAGGCCTCTTAGCCAGACTCTTTGGCAACGGGAAAACCGTGGTTCGAGCCGGATTTGACCTGAAGCGATTCACAGAACCGAATCAATACTTCTGGAACTTCGGCACGAACCATGGGACCGGATACTTCCAACGCTTTTCGCTAACTGCCGCGAACAGCGGAGCAACCGGCACCTTCGCGCCGGGCTCTTTGACCGTTGGCGACGCGTTCGGTACCGGCACGGCTATTCCCTACGCTTTGGCCCCTGCTTTTTATCAAAAGGTGATACCTCAGAGCGACCTTGCTTGGACTTATTACTGGGGAGAGGCGGGTTTTGATCCTAATATCAAGCAGCCCTATGTCCAGGAATGGAACCTGGGTATCCAGAGGCAAATCGGTCCGAGCAGCGTCCTCGAAATACGCTACGTGGGCCACAGAAGCGTGCATCAATGGCTCTCGGTCGATCCCAACGAAGTCAATATCTTTGAGAATGGCTTCCTGAACGAGTTCAAGAACGCCCAAACGAACCTGGCGATTAACCAGACGCATGGGATAACGTCATTTGCAAATAACGGCTATGCGGGACAACAAGCTCTTCCGATCTTCGACGCGGCATTTGCCGGCGAGGCGTCCGGGGGAGCGGGCGTGCCTCTTGTGGATTATGCCAACGGAGCTTTCATTACTGATTTGCAGCAGGGAGGGGCAGGCGACTTGGCGTACAACCTGTCTAGCCCATACGGCACGGTCCCCTACATTTGCAACCTGGTCGGGTCATCGGTCACTCCCTGCGCAAACGGCGAATTTGCCAGTGCAACCGCCCCGGGCCAGTACCCAGCGAATTTCTTCCAGGCAAATCCCTACGGTGCGTCGTGCCTTTACTGTTCGTCGCAGGAATTCATGACAAATGGGGGCTACGGCAATTACAACGGCTTGGTAGTGGACTTCAGGCAGAGACCGTGGCACGGCATGGAGTTCGATGCCAATTACACGTACAGCCACACTCTGGGGATCCAGCCGGACACTCAGTGGCTTGGCACAACCAATCAGTTTACGGTGCGCAATCTACGATCGAGCTATGGTCCGACACTGTTCGACATACGTCACGTTGTACATATTCTCGGCACGTATGACCTTCCGTTCGGAACTGGCAAGCGATTTTTCAATAGCTCTGGCGTCCTGGACAAGATCGTTGGCGGTTGGACGGTGGGAACGATCTTCCAATATGAGACCGGATTCCCCTTCCAGTTGACCGGAGGATACAGCACCTACAACGATTACGCAGATGGTGGGCTGGCAGTCAGCGCCGCAACGTTGTCCCAGTTGCAGAAGAGCGTGGGAGTTTATCACCCAAAGGCTGGCCAGTATCCAAACCTTCCTTTGGGTCCGTGGGCGTACACCATCAATCCGGCGCTCTTGGCGGCCTCTCAAACCTCCTACACTCCGCCTGCTAACTGCACCAGTGCATTGGTGAACGTATGTCAGAACACCAGTGCGGGAACGCTCACGGGCGATCCCTGGCTGCATGGGCCTCATCTCTGGAACGACGATATGTCTCTCACAAAGGTCGTTCCGATTACCGAGAGGATCCGTTTCGTCTTTCAAGGCGAGGCTCTGAACGTGTTTAACCACCCCGAATGGGCTAATCCAAACAGCGGCGTGCAGGGCTCCGATCTCGGACAATCTGGCCTGGGTGGTTTCAGCGGCCCTCGTCAGCTCGAGCTCCGGGCGAGGATTGACTTCTAGGCTCTTCGATTTGTAAGTCTGCTCGCTGTGCATCCACCGGGCGCTAGTGATAGCATCCGGTGGATGCATGGGAGCTTTCACTTCGTGAAGAGTTAGCCTAACCGCATCAGAATTTCTTTTTCGCTGCTCGCGGCCGCACGTAACAAGTAAAAGGTACAAACGTGAAAGCGAAGGCCCCTAGCCCAACTTCTCGCCGCACTTCCCTTTTAAATCATCCCGATAGTTCCTCTCAGATCCAACAACGATGACTTCCCTCCTGGCCCTGCTCGCTCCATCGCACCTCGTAAAGCTTGCGCCCGTTGACCTGATCATCATTATTTTCTATTTTGCGCTCGTCCTCGCCATCGGCTTCTATCTGAAGAAGCGCGTCAACACGGGTGAAGACTTCTTCATGGCCGGCCGTGAGATGACCGCCTGGATCGCCGGTCTTAGTTTCATTTCCGCGAACCTCGGCGCCATCGAATTGATGGGCTGGGCCAGTTCCGCCTACGAATACGGCATGCTGGCGACCCATGCTTATTGGATCGCCGCCGTTCCCGCCATGCTCTTCCTCGGCCTCTTCATGATGCCTTTCTATTACATCTCGAAGACTCACTCCGTCCCGGGCTACCTCAAGCTGCGCTACGACGAATCCAGCCGCGCCCTTTCCGCGATCTGCTTCGCCTTCATGACCGTCCTGATGAGCGGCGTCAACATGTATGCCATGGCCCTCGTCATGAACATCATCCTCGGCTGGAACATGAGCTTCAGCATCTGGATTTCGGCCATCACCGTTGCCATCTACGTGGCCCTCGGCGGCCTGCGCTCTGCGATCTTCAATGAAGTTCTCCAGTTTGTCTTGATCTGGGCCGGCGCAATGCTCGTTCCCATCCTCGCCCTGGTCGAGGCGGGCGGATGGAATAATTTGAAGCTGCAGATCATCCACAACACTTCCCTCCAATACGTGCACCTCTGGCGTTACCTCGGCTCATTCAATAATCCCGAGGGTATCAATTGGGTGGGCGTCCTCATCGGCCAGGGAATCGTCATCTCCTTCGGCTATTGGACCACTGACTTCCTCGAGGTCCAGCGCCTGATGGCTGCCAAGGACCTCCGCGCCGCGAAGATGGCACCCATCATCGGCGCCGCCTTCAAGATGTTCGTCCCGTTTTTTGTGATTTTGCCCGGTCTGGCGGGACTGGCGTTTCTGCCATACAAGCTCAGCGGCGCGAGCTTCGCGGTGGCGGGCAGCCACAGTTACAACGCGGTCTTGCCTTTGATGCTCGTCCGTTATTGCGGCCCGGGTTTGCTCGGCCTGGGCGTCACCGCCCTCATCGCCGGCTTCATGTCCGGCATGGCCGGCAACGTCAGCGCCTTCGCCACTGTCTGGACCTACGACATCTACGGTGCCCTGATTAAGAAGAATGCCTCGGACAAGCACTATGTCGACATGGGCCGCTGGTGCACCATCCTGGGGGTGCTCATCAGCATCGGCACCGCCTACTTCGTCATGCAGTTCCTCAGTATAATGGATTACGTCCAGGCGCTGTTCAGCATATTCATCGCGCCCCTGTTCGGCACCGTGATTCTCGGCATGTTCTGGAAACGCGCCACGTCCCGCGGTGGTTTCTGGGGCCTGCTCTGCGGCACGGCTGCCTCCGCTGCGATGTTTATCTGGGATAAACTGAATCCTGCGGCCCTTCGGTATCTGGCGCTGTCCAGCCACGCCAGCCCCATGGCTGCGGACATGTTCCGCGCGTTGTGGTCTTGGATCATCTGCGTGATCGTCACAATTGCGGTCAGCCTGTTCACGCGGCCGAAGCCTGCCGCGGAGCTGAGGGGACTTGTCTACGGCGAAACTGAGATACCTTCGGAACGCGCCCTCCCGTTCTATCACCGGCCCGCATTCTGGGCCACGGTCGTCGGGATCGTCTTCGTGGCATTGAATATCATTTTCTGGTGAGGCGATGGAGTCGAAGGATTCAATTTCGATCTGGTTCTTTATCGGAATATCGCTGCTCGTCAACGGCTTGTTGATTTTCGCAGCAGGCGTATATGAATTTGTGCATCCGCCCCCAAATCCGGTCGTGCTCTTTCGCCTCCACGCCAGCATTTGGTGGGGTGCTTTGCTGTTTCTCTTGGGAGTGTTTTACTGCTATCGCTATTTGCCACGAGGTGCGCCGCGAAAATAACGGCTACCTGCGGCGCGATGCTCCAGCCCTGCGCGGAAAATGCGAAAATATGGTGGCGTTTTCTTGACACAGCCACTGGATTGTTTTATACGTTGATATTCGAGAAAACGTTTTCTTGTGATATTCTAAACGGCATCGAATGTGCTGATTACATCAAGGTGAGGTAAGCTATATGAGCTCTCGAAAGGGAATTTCGCGGCGGCAATTTGTGTCTGGAGCACTTTCGGCGGCGGCCGTCGCGTGTGTGCCTCGAATCGTCTCTGCCGGCTCGCCTGGAGGCCTTTCGGCGCTTCTCCAGGCCCCGGCGCGCCCGCGCTTCGGGCAGGAGCGCATCGACTTCCTAGTCAGACCGTTCCCCATGGAGCAGGTCCGCTTGCTCGACGGCCCATTCCTGCAAGCCGCCAAGACCAATCACGAGTATCTGAATTCTCTCCCCGAAGATCGCTTGGTACACAATTTCCGCGTCACCGCCGGCTTACCGAGCTCGGCCGAACCTTTGGGCGGCTGGGAAGCTCCCAACGTCGAACTTCGCGGGCATTACACCGGGCATTTTCTTTCCGCGTCCGCATTGAGCTACGCCGCCACGGGGGATTCGGCAGTCAAGGCCAAGGGCGACGCCATTGTCGCGGATCTCGCCAAGTGCCAGGAAAAATCCGGCAATGGTTACCTCAGTGCATTCCCGGACAGCTTCTTCGATCGTCTTCGCGACGGCAACGGCGTCTGGGCCCCGTTTTACACGCTGCACAAAATCATGGCCGGCAACCTCGATATGTACACCTACTGCCACAACGAACAGGCGCTCGCCGTGGCGGAAGGCATGGCTCGCTGGATAGGCCACTGGACCACTGGCCTCAGCGACGCTCACATGCAGCGCATCCTCCAGACAGAGTTCGGCGGAATAGAAGAAAGTCTCTTCAACCTTGCCGCTATCACAGGTAAGGGCCAGTACTTCGGCGTTGCACGTCGCTTTGAGAAGCCCGCCTTCTTCGGTCCTCTTGCCGGTCACCGCGACGAACTCAAAGGCCTGCACGTCAACACGCATATTCCCCAGGTCATCGGGGCCGCTCGTCGCTACGAGCTGACCGGCGAACCCTACTACCACGAAGTGGCGAAGTACTTCTGGGATGAGGTCACTCAGGAGCGCTGCTACGCCACGGGCGGCACGAGCAATGGCGAAGGCTGGCGCACCGATCCCGGCAATTTGTCCACGGAACTGAGCGTCTCTTCTGAGGAATGCTGCTGCGGTTACAACATGCTCAAGCTAACGCGCCACTTGCACCAGTGGACCGCTGACCCCCGCTACATGGACTATTACGAGCGCACACTCTTCAATTCGCGCTTCGGCACCCAGCATCCCGACAACGGCTTCAAGATGTACTACCTCCCGCTGCAAACGGGTTACTGGAAGTTTTTCAACTCGAGATTCAATTCCTTCTGGTGCTGCACCGGAACCGGTTCTGAAGAGTTTTCGAAGTTCAACGATTCGATTTACTTCCGCAACGATCACGCCGCCTTCGTGAACCTGTTCATCGCCTCGGAAGTCCAGTGGCCGGAAAAGGGGCTCACCATCCGTCAGGATACGCGGTTTCCGGAGCAGGAGGG
Organism: Candidatus Acidiferrales bacterium; assembly: GCA_050746905.1. Classification (GTDB taxonomy): domain Bacteria; phylum Acidobacteriota; class Terriglobia; order Acidiferrales; family UBA7541; genus DAHUXN01. The sequence continues at coordinate 1,638 of JBOGNJ010000039.1, read as the reverse complement.
CACAACCCTCACCGTGAAGGCAAAGGCTCCGGTCGAGGCAGGCATCAACGTACGTATACCCGCTTGGGCGGTCGACGGCGGTTCTGTCTCGCTCAATGGCAGACCTCTGCCGACGTTCTCCAATCCGGGAAGCTATCTGGAGATCAATCGTACCTGGGCCGATGGCGACCGTCTCGAAGTAAAACTGCCCATGCGCCTCCATGCCGAAGGATTGCTCGGCGACCCCACCCAGCAAGCGGTATTATACGGACCTATAGTCTTGGCCGGCCGCTTGGGCCAGGACGGCCTCACGGAACAAATGCAGTATGACCGCGACAAGGGCTTCACGCAGCTCGCGGCTCGCGGACGCCCGGAAGGAACCATGGCGGTAGACTTGAAGTGGAACGATAATGTTGAATTGGCCCAGTGGGTCGAACCGGTGAAGGGTCAGCCTCTCACTTTTCAAACGGTTCAAGGCGGCGCCACCCAGTTAATTCCGCTGAACAGCATCTTCGGTGAGAGGTACGGTGTCTACTGGAAAGTGAACGAAAGCGGATTCCGAATGGGGTGATTGAGCTTTCACCCTTCCATTTCCTTTGCGGAGAGCAACGTTGAGCATTCACGAAGTCGCCAGACGCGCGAAAGTTTCCATCGCCACCGTGTCGCGCACAATCAATGGCGTTTCTACGGTCACACCTCAACTTTCCCGGCGCGTTTGGCGGGTAATTGAAGAACTCGGTTACTATCCGAATACGCAAGCGCGCTCGCTCGTTTCCGGCCGCAGTCGAATTTTCGGCTTAATCGTTTCCGAGATTACCAATCCGTTTTTCCCGGAGATCATCCAGGGTTTCGAGGACATCGCTGTTCACAACAATTACGAAATCCTCACCACCTCCACAATCCACGATCCCAAGCGAATCGCGCTTTCGGTTCGTCGCATGATTGAGCGCCGCGTCGAAGGCGTTGCCATTGTCACGTTCGGCATGGAAGAGGCGCTCTTCGACGATTTGAAAACTCGAAAGATTCCCCTCGTCTTTATCGACGTCGGCCCTCCGCTTCCTCGCATCAGCAATATTCGCATCGACTATCAACATGGTATTCGCCAGGCCGTTCAACATCTCGCGGCGCTCTGCCACGAACGCATCGCGTTCATTTCCGGTCCGCTCATCTTGAAATCGGCACTGGCTCGTCAACACGCTTTCACCGAGTCCATGAACGAAATTGGCCTCGCTGTCGATCCGCACTATTTAATCGAAGGCGACCACACCATGGAAGGCGGCATCAAGGCGTTCAAAAAGATACTTCATTTCCCCAAACGCCCCACGGCCGTGATTTGCTCGAACGACATGACCGCCATCGGCGTCATGCGCCAGGGTTACGAAGAAGGGATACACATTCCGCGCGATTTGTCTCTCGTGGGCTTCGACGACATTCGCCTCGCTCAATTCATGATTCCGCCGCTCACGTCCATAAAAATGTCGCAAACCGAAATCGCCAGAATGGCTTTCAACGCCCTGCTTTCCGAAGTGCAGCGGGACATTCCGTCGCCCACCGGCACGGAATACGTCTTGCGCACGAGCCTGGTCCTTCGCGATTCCACGGCAATGGCGCCGACGGGTGGCCGGGAGAAAGTAGCTGCGCTAAAGATACGAACCGAAT
>JBOGNJ010000038.1:0-26353 GCA_050746905.1 Candidatus Acidiferrales bacterium | reverse complement strand
ATTTCGTGTTCGAGGATTCCATCTGTTCCGGTACGGCGGTACACAGATTCGGTTTGAGCACCACTGTGCCGTTGGGCGGCACCCAGCGCTGCCATTCGCAAAATTCCATGCACTCGCGCACAGCTGCAGTAATCCCGTGGCTCTGCGTTCCTCGGAGAATCACTCGACTTGTCTTGGATTCGCTCATCACGGCTCTATTGTATCCTGTCCCTTCTTTTTGAAATCAGATCCTTCAAGCGCGTGTGCCAAGCAAGAATTCTGAGTAATTCCACGTAATATCTTCGACAACTTCGCACCAAAGAAGCGCTTCATCTGATTTCGAGCGTTGCACATGTTCCGGCAAGAGCGCTCGCACCTTGTGCCAATCCACATCCAGGCGGGGCGGCTGACCGGCATGCTTTATCAAGCAGGGCAGCCGAAATGCGACCTCCGCGGCCGCTCGATAGACCAGGTATCGCGGCGTCGAATGAAAGCTGAGTCGCGCCCAACGCCGCCAACTCCGCCAGGACTTCAGGAAGCCTCGTCGTTTTGCCAGCGACAGCCATCCGCGCAATCGCTGCTCCCTCGTCTGTGACCTTGCAAGTCGCTCCGAAAGCGCGGGAATCGTCATCTCCCCTCGCGCTCCCGTCAGTTGAATCATTTCCCATCGCCACAGACGGCGCATATAGGTGATTGCCTCATGCCAGAGTTCGGTGCGATTGTCGCGGTCCTCGTCTTCGCCGGATATCTTCCACAGAGTGCACTCGGCGAGGCGCGCGGCAAATTTCCTTAGAGGAAAGGGGGCATCATCAGAGGACCGCTCGGCGAGCGCCGACAAACGCTTGGAGCGTTCTTGGAAACTGGGAACGTAATGCCCAGCGAAAACCAAATACGAGGTCGCCATGTCGAGAAATAGTTTCACCGTGGCGTAATGCAGCTCCGGCGTTAGTTCCGCGCTCATGTGGGAGAGATCGCCGGCGAAAGCTAATTGCTCGATCATTCGATTGCACAGCATTCGCCACGCGTCTTCTCGCGGTATCTCATTTTCGGAAAAATTGGGTATCAGCGACAAGACATCGGGCTCGCCCCATAGGATTTCACCCGAATTCCGCAGCTCGAACGTCGAGATCAGCGGAGTTAGGTTCTCCAGAAATCGAGGCGCAACAGCGGAGAGCCCGATCTTTCCATTCAAGCCCTTCTCTCTCAGACTTCCCTCAATCTTTCCTTGCAACGAAAATATTTCCGGATCGGAAGGGAGCGAAGCATTCTTTTGAAAAACAAGATAGCAATCCGCATCCCCGAGGAGCGTCCATCCCTTCCCAGCGCGGATGAACGTCGCCTCATTTCTTGCCAGGCTTCCCGCCAGAACTATTGCGCGGAGCCGGTTCCCGTAGGCGGATAGACAGTGCTCCACGATGTGGCGACAGATCGCCTGCTTCGCCTCACTGCTCGTAGGGACATCTGATGGCTCGCGCGATATCAGGGTTTGAGACTCACCTTGAAGACCATTCACAACTAAATTCCTTGGCGTCAAATTCTAAATCTCCAGATTCCTTCGCAACCGCCGGTACCACCGCCTGCGGGCTCGATCTGCGTGCTTGATGAACTCAACCGTTCAGTTCGTGCAACTCTACGGCCGGCCTGCCAATTGCCCGCTCTCTTCAATCCCGGCGGCCATTGAGTGTCCCAGGCGACGGTCCCGGGCGTCGAGATAAAGCCGCGCCGTGTCCTGCACAAATCTTTGGGCGCTAAAAGCGCTGAGGACGTGCCGGCGCCCCGCCTCAGCCAGCCTCTGTCGCAGAGCGGGGTTGCGCAGCAATGTGCAAATCGCCTCCGCCATCCGCTTGGAATCGCCCGCGGGAACCGTCAGTCCTGTTTCTCCGTTAATGATGACGTCCGGCGTACCATCCACCGCCGTCGCCACCATTGTCCTGCCCGCCGCGAGCGATTCGATGGCAACGAGCGGAAGCCCCTCGTAATAAGATGGGAGAACCGTGAAGTCGGCGAAAGCAAGCCAGTCTGGAACATTCGATTGATAACCCACAAACCGCACCGCCTCGCGAATCCCTAGCAAATCCGTTTGTTTCTCCAGGGTCTCGTGCAGCACTCCGTCACCCACGCACACCAGGCGAGCAGTTGGAAACTCTCGAAGCACTTCGGGCATCGCATCCAATAAAACGTGGTGACCCTTCTGCGGTTCCAAACGCGCCAGCGCAACCAGAATGGGGTCGCTCTCGCCAAATCCCAGCGCCCGCCGCATTTCGCTTGGAACCGGCCGCGCGGGATCATATTTCTCAAGGTTGCAGCCATTGAGAATTACTCGAACCTTCCTTGCCGGCAATTTCTTCTGTTTGGTTAGAAAATCGCCGCATGCATGAGACACGGCGATGTAGTAATCCACGAAGCATCCTGCCAAACGGTCAACGATGTATTTCGATTTCAGCCAGCCCTTCCTCCACACTTCGCAGCTATGGGAGGTCTCGATGGTCACAGGCACGCGGCAGAACCATCCAATCGGTGACGCGTACAGGCCTGCATTAAACTGGTGCGAGTGCAGTATGTCGATCTTGTGTCGCCGCAACATCCCAACCAACTGCATCGCGCCACGAAAGTCTGACGGGTGATCGATCAGAATCGGAGTTACTTGAACGTCGCTCGGAATATCATTTCCGTACTTCTGCAGGAGCTCGGCAGGGCAAGCGAGGTAAAGCCGAAAATTCTCGCGATCCAGGCCGCGAAGCAATTCCAGGATGTGCTCCTCGACGCCGGCGCGAACGGTCGAATTTGTAAACAGTAGCACCGAAATTGGTTTGGTTCTCATGCGGACTTGGGTCGGCTGGTTTCCCGCATCCACCGGTGAACGTCTTGTACGGAATGGATCGCGAAGTCGGGCTGCTTGTTGCTCAAGAACACTCCATCGGAATATGGATCTTCAGGATGGTACCCGTGCATTCCAACCGGCTTCCAACTCGAGCCGTTGAAATCGCTGCGAGAAAACAGCCACCCCGGATCGAGAAGAAACACGGCTTCGCCGAACCTTCGATCCGGGAAGAAAACTCCGAACTGTTTCAGCTCCGCATCGGATAGCACGTGTCCACACGGAACTCGATCGAGGATGCCCAGAATTTCCGTGCGCGCGCGATCATGGAAGAACCAGAACCGCGCCATCGTCGAATCGAAGACCGCCAGGTAATCCTCCGGCATCCGCAGAGCGGAACCGTCGAAGTGTTTCAGCAAATCGTAGTTCTGGCTCACCGGGGTCATTCCGTGATCGGAGCTGATCGTTAAAGTAGCGTCCGCGCTCACCTGCCGCGCCGCATCAAAAATCTTTCGGAGCCCGCGGTCATACCATCGCAGACGCTCTTCCACCATTCCCGAATCGCCGCAATTCATGTGCAGGAACATGTCCATTTCGCTTAAGTACACGAAATAAAACGATGCAGTTCGGCCCCTGATATCTTCTTCTGCTTGGCGCAGAATCTCCGTGTCCGTCGCATGGTGATAGGTGTAAACGCGAAATGGAATACCGTCTTCGTGAAGCTGATCGAAAATCGATGGCGCGCCGGTGATGCCGCCTCGGTCATAGATGTTGCGCCGCTCGACCCAGTTGAAATAGGGCAGAAGTCGCGGCGATACACTGCAGTCAAACAGGGGGCCGAGCCCTAGCAATCGTTTTCCGGTTTCTTTCAGAATTTTTCGCGTGACTCTCTGATCCAACAGCCAATCAGGAAGGAACAGAAAATGACGAAACCACCGGAAGGGCGAGTTTTGTGGATCGTAGTAAAAAAGATTCCAATGGCCGTTCACTGCCGGCGGCACCCCGGTCAGCATCGCGGGAATAGCCCCGGAGCTGAAACCCAGAACGGTGCCCAATGATTGCCGAACGGGCAGTATGTCCATCAGGAAATCTCGCCCTTCCACGTACTTCCAGCCGAGAGCATCAATCAACACGAATATAGTCAGAGGCTTTTGTTGCCTCGTCTGCACATCCGGCAAGGCAGGTTGCGCCATCGGGCTCATATCTCGGCCACCTGCTTCAGAAAGGCCACGGCCTCGCGCGCCGTCTTCTCACTTGTCCGCTCGGTGAGCGGCAGGTTCACAACCTCTCTTGCCGCTCGTTCACCCTCCAAACAAAAACCAGAGCGATATCCGAACGCTTCCGCTTTCGCTTCACGCGGATGCAACGGATAGTTGAACCAATCCCCCAGCTCGATTCGCCGCTGCCGCGCTCTCTCCAGGACTTTCTCCTTGTTCCTGACGCGTACCGGGTAACGCAGCAGCACGGGATCGGCATTATCCATCACGCGAAGCACCGGAAGACCGCTGGAGCGAAGCGCCTCGTCATACACAAGCCGCAGATTTCGCCGCCGCGCCGGCAACGCCGTCGTTGCCAGCCGTTTCCTCAGCAACCACTCCTGAAGTCCGGACATCCGTTTCGCGTACCGTTCCGGCATTTTCCCTTCAAATTCTCCGCCGTCGTTTGTGCCGACAAAGATTCCCAATCCCGCCAGGCGGCGAAAGACATTCGCTGCGGTCCAGTAAAGTCCCGGAGAGGAAAAAAGACTGCGCAACACAAGCTGCCCGCCCAGTAAAGAAAGCTCACGGAACGACGGCTCGCCGCATTCATCCTCGCGAAAGCGCGCAATTCTCTCAGCCACGTTCTTATCCTGCGTGATCAGCCATCCCCCCAATCCCGTCGAAATCGGCTTCGACCATTGAGAGCTAAAAATGGCCACATCTCCGGCGCTTCCGGCATCTTGCCAGACGCCCCGATCATCGCAATAGCGGGTTCCCAGGCAGTGTGCGCAATCTTCGATCACTGCCATTTTTTGAGCGCGCGCCCACGCAGCGATCCGCAAAGTATCCCCGGGTATGCCGTACGTATGTTGCAGGATCACAGCCTTGATTCGGCTCTGAGGGTTCGCTTCGAATGCGTCCGAGTACGCTCCAAGCGGCGGGCTGTATGTCTCCGGATCGATATCCGCGTAGATCGGCTTGGCGCCGGCAAAAATCACCGCGCCCGGCACCATCGCGCAGGTATAGCCGGGAACAATTACGCCATCGCCCGGTCCGATACCGAGTGCCTTAAGCGCCCCATAAAGCGCGACTCTGCCTTTCCAGAACGTGAACATGTATTTCGCCGGCGCTGCACTCACCCGAGCGTCTTGAGCATCCACGAATTCTGAAATTTGAGCCATTACGCCTTTCCTAAGGGTTCTGGCATCAGCTCCGCGCCTGAGCGCATGGCTGGAATCGGAACCATCTCTCGCAGCCCCTTCACCACCTCGGCTCGCGTTCCTGCTCCCACGGCTTCTTTGCGGATCAGCTGTTCAAAACTCGTCGCTGAGAACTCCGTGAGGAGGCGTTCGATCTTCGGCGCCGTCGACTCCAGATTTACGTAGGACTTGAATCTACGCTGCAAGTTCATTCTCATTCGCGGATGATGGGGGTCAATTTCTCGAGGATGAACATAGAAAATCACCGGCCGCGATTCCTTCAACACTCTTCGCGTCATCATCCGAATCACCGGGTAAGGGAACAGCCGGAGATATCCGCCCCCAAAAAAGCACAGCGCTTGCCCGAAAACTTCCGTGACGCTCACCGGAAACTCGAAGAGGCTGCCCGACGCGCGCTCAATCCAATACGGCGCCCGCGTTCCGCCGGACATTCCTCCGTGCCCGCGCGAGGCGGGAAAGACCGATGAGTCATAGATGTATCCAGCCTCGATCAGCTTGTCGAAGAACCATTCCGTTTCATGTGTCACCGAAAATCCCGCGGACCGGTAGCCCCACACGGCCCGGCCCGAGATGTCTTCAAGGATTTTCTTCGAGCGCACCGCATCCTGGTGGAAGGCCTCCGGCGTCAGCTGATAAACTAGCCGGTGTGCGTAGCCATGAGAGGCGATCTCGTGCCCGCGCCGCACAGCTTCCTTCACTAAATTAGGAAAGCGTTCTCCGACCCATCCGAGAAAAAAACAAGTCACGCGTGTGTTGCGCCGCTCGAATATTTCGAGCAGCCGCATGAAATTCTGTTCCACGCAAGAGCGCAAACCGCCCCACTCGGTCACATCGGGAGTGGTCGGTAGGTCCAGGATGTGGAACCAATCTTCGACGTCGATCGAGAACACGCATTTCATAACATTGAAACCGGAAAGAATAAATTGCTCGGGGCCGCGAACCTGCCGCCGGACCGGGTCTCCGCAGAAAATACTCGGGCCATTTATCCCTGTAACTCGGTTAGACGTTCTCCTGGCCGCGCGAAAACACCGCAACTTCCCAAACAGCGAAGCGCCGCCCCGTGCAAGCCTGGAAAACTCCAATCACAGCGGCCAGATTAACCAGCAGAAAGTAAAAAGGCATTGTCAGGATCGAGCCGCCCGTTCGCTTCCCTGAACTGAGGCGCCAGCCGATCAACGTCAGAACGTAGAAAATCACCTGAAGCGCCAACAGCAGGGCAAAAACAGGATGCCGCCAGAGAACCGCGGTCGATAACAATATCCCGGCCATCGGAACCAGCGTCAGCCAGCGAAGCACCTTTCGTGATAAAAACTGCCACGCGCGAACACCTCGAAGGCAGCGTCTCAGTCGCCAGAATCCGAGAACACCTTGCCCGCAAATGCGTCTCTTGCGATTGAATTCTTCGCGCGGCGAGCGCATCGCTTTTTCCAGCGCCCGTGCCGCCGGATCGCACAGCAGCGCGTGCGATTCGCGGCCAATCCAAAATGGCAATTCGAGGTCGTTGGCAAGATCCGGCTGGAGCTCGTGGAATAACGAAGCACGGATGACAAACAATGCGCCATCGCAAACAATCACCGATCCTATCCGGCTTTCGAGGCCCGTGACCACCAATTCGTAATCGAGATAGGCTCGTGTGCCGGACCCGACCGCCGACTCCTGCTCCTCGGGCTGCGTGTGTTCTGTCCCCGTCACGCAGCCGACCCGCGGATCGGAAAAATACCGCACCATGCCGCGCAGACAATCTTTTCCGATGTGAGAATTCGCGTCGGAGAAAAGAAGCAACTCACCGCTTGCCAATCGGGAAAGCCGGTTCAAAGCCTCGTTCTTGCCCACCCGGTTCTCCATCCGCACGTATCTCAGCCGGGAATCCTTGTAATTGCTCAGAATGTCGTCGGTTCGATCTTCGGATGCGTCCGAGGCGATAATCAGCTCCAGACGATCCGCCGGATAATTCCACGCAAGAGTCTCGCGGACTTTCCATTCAATGTCCTTCTCCTCGTTCCGCGCCGAAATCAATACAGATACCTTAGGCCAGTAATCCTCGCGCGTTTTCAGTTCGAATTTGCGCCAGAAGCCGAGTAGCCAGAGACAGAATGGATAGCCCGCATAGACATAAACCAGCCAGGCCACGCTTGCCCAAAAAAGAGCCTGCCAAATCATCGCGAGCCACGGCTCAACAGCAGAATTTTAATCGTTTGAAACATGATCAGCAGGTCGAGGCCAACCGAAATGTTCTTAATGTAAAACAGGTCATAGGCCAGTTTTTCGGTATTGTCCTCAATCGTGGCGCAGTAGCCACGATTGATCTGCGCCCATCCTGTGGCGCCCGGCTTCACGGCCCACCGTTGCCGGTAATAGGGAATCTTCTCCAGGCACTCTTGCTCCTGGTCGGGAACGAACGGACGCGGCCCCACAAAGTACATGTCGCCGCGGAGAATATTCACGAGCTGCGGCAGCTCATCCAGACGTGTCCGGCGGAGCAGCTTCCCCACGCGCGTGAATCGCTCATCCGTCGCTTCCGCCGGCTTGTGGTTGTCGTCGCGGTCCGCCCCATCGACCATGGTGCGAAACTTAAAAAGCGTAAACGGCTGTCCCCCTTCGCCAATGCGCTCCTGCTTGAAGATTGCCGGCCCCGGCGAGTCCAGACGAATGGCAATCCATACGAGCGCCATAACGGGCGCGGTTATCACAAAGCAGACGGACGAAATCAGGAACGAAAAAACGCGCTTATAGATCAGCAATGGCCTGGAAACGTGGAATCCTGTTGAAAAAAGCAGCCAGCTCAATCGTAGCGATTCGATTGGAACTTTTCCCGTGATCGCCTCGAACACTTCCGCGCCATCCTGAATCCGCACGCCCCGGCTTTTCAGCCGCAAAAGCGCTTCCACCGGCAATCGTCCCCGCCGTTCGCCCATCGTAACGATGACGCGGCTCGCGCGGTAAGTATGGATTTGGCTGGATAGCTGCTCGAATTGTTGCTCTTCTGAAAGTGGCGGCGAATTGCCATTCCTCAGATCACGAAGCTGGCCCACGATGCGCACGCCCAATTCGGATCGCGACTCGATTTCTTCAATCAGAGGTTTTGCAAGAGGACCGTCCCCAAGTATCAGCGCCCGTTCGGCAAATCGCGGCATGGTGTTCACCAGCAAAAAAAGCCGCCGCCACAAAAACACAAACAGAGCGACCAGCACGAAGCCGATCAGGAAAATTCCCCGGCCCAGTTGCAGTTTCGGAAAAGCGTAATAGAGAAGCGCCAGCAAAATGCACACGGTTCCCAATACTTGCACCAGCCGCGTCAGCACTTCCCGCCGGTTGCTCAACACCAGGGAATCGTACAGGTCGAAGTAATACATGCATATGATGAACACGCTGGCGACGACAAGGATTTTCAGAAATCCCTGCTCGTAATTCAACATCATGGTGGCGTCGCTCGTGCCCAGCCGCGCGACAGTTGCCGCCACGAACGCCAACGCAACCAGGAACGCCTCGGAAATTCCTAAGAACAGCGTCCGTGTTGGAAAATAGGCGTTGAGAAAACGAATCACTCACGGCCCTCCGAGCCCTTCCCCTTCGCCGTAGACCGGCCGTTGTTCCGTCGCGATGCGGCCGCGTAATACTGGTCGTAATAATTCACCCGGTCGAATTCCGTGGCTCCGTTAAGCACCACTCCGATCAGTTTCGGGTTATCCAGACTCGCCAGCCCTTTCTTCAGCGCCTTGATGGGCGCCACTCCTTCACGAACCACCAGCAGCGTTCCATCGACCAGCCGGTTCCAGATATTCGGATCGGCCATTGGAAGCAGGGGCGTGGAATCCACCACAACCCAGTCGAACGAGCCCGCAATCTGCGCAAACGCTTCACCGAACCTTCCAGATTGAAGCATATCGGATGGCTGGTCGAAGCGCGCGCCCGCCGGCAAATACCACAGAGGCATATCGTCGATGCGATAGATATAGTTGCTGATTAATGCATTCGCCTCATTCCACCAATGATTCAAGCCTTTCAAGTGGCTCAGCCCAAAGAGCGAATGCAGAGCTGGATTGTGGAGATCGCCCTCGATCAGCAGTACGCGATGTTGTGAATGTCGCGCCAGCGTCACCGCCAGATTGGCAGCGACCAGCGTCTTGCCTTCGTCCACCACGCCGCTCGTCACTTGCATCGATTTCAATTCCCGCTCCGCCCGAATATTATTCAGGCGCGTCACCAGCACGCGAAATTTTTCCGCCGCCAGGCTCTGCGGTTCGGTCATCGCCACCAGGTGAGACGCGGGCGACACCTGCGCATGCACGGTTACCGCGCCGTCCATCTCACTGGAAGCCACCGCGACCGTGTTAAACGCATCCGCGGTCGGTTGAGGCGTCTCCGTCACCACTACGCCCTTCTGCTGATTTTCCGCTTCGGACTTGCGCAAGGCTTCGTATAGGCGGCTCATTCTGCTTTCACTCCTGACTCGAATTTCGCTTCGTCCAACTGTTTTTCCGAAGCGCCATCCAACTCCTCGATCATTCGAAACAACGCTTTCAGGGCCTTTTTACGCGACTCGGCATCTTCGGATTCCGGAGCAGTGGTCGAACACGGAATATCCATGCGAAAATCCGCCGCAACTTCTTGCACAATATCCGCGGTGATTTGCTTTGTTTGTTTCACGTACCCCGCAACCAGCGAGTTCTCGCAAAGTGTGTTAATCAGCCGCGGTATTCCCTGCGAGTAACTATGGATCGCCGCGATTCCTTCTTCCGAGAAGATTGACGCTCCGTGCGAATTTGCTCCCGCCAGTTCCAGTCTTCGGTGAATGTATCCCCGCATTTCCGCGGAGCTTAACGGTTCCAGCCGGCACCGCAGACCAACGCGCTGCTTCAGTTGCCGCAAATGCGGCGAATCGAGCTTGCGATCCAATTCCGGCTGGCCCACCAGCACAATTTGCAGAAGTTTCTGCTGTGACGTCTCCAGATTTGTCAGCAGCCGGATCTCCTCCAGCAATTCCCAGCTGAGCAATTGCGCTTCGTCCACCACCAGCGCGGCCGTTGTTCCCCTGCGGAACCGTGCGATTAGATAGTTGTTCAAGTGCGCCAGCATCTCGCTCTTCGTTCGCCCGGTCGTCGGCAAGCGCAGGTCCGTCAGCATGTACCTTAGAAAATCGGGCACCGACAGCCGCGGGTTGAACACATACGCAAACGCGATTTGGTTGCGGTTTAGCGAGTCCAGCAGACACCGCACAAGCAGCGTCTTGCCGGTCCCCACCTCGCCCGTAACCACCACGAACCCCTTACGCCTCTGCACGCCATAATTCAGATTCGCCAGTGCTTCGTTATGCCGCGGAGTTGGGTAAAAAAAATACGGATCAGGGCTGATCTCGAATGGGTTCCGCGTTAATCCGTAATATTTTCTATACATTTGTCCGTTACCCTTTGTAAAATGTGTAGATATTGCCGGCAACGATCAGCAGCACCACCACAACCGCCGCCACGCGTCCCATCCAGCGCATCCTGATCCTGTCGAGGTCCTCTTTCGGCGTGCTGATGCGCGGAATCCCCACCAACACGCGGGCTGCCACCAGTCCCTCTAGGTCTTCCTCGTCGCGAATCCGTGCATCAGTCAGCTCAAGCAACGCGGTCAACCCAACGCCCACCGCGATGCCAAGAGCTAAACCACCCAGACTCAATAAAACGTGATTTGGTGAAGCAGGCTTGTCCGGCAGCCGCGCTGAGTCAAGCAGACGAAACTGCTCTCCCTGCGACCGCTGCTCGAGGTTTGTGGCCAATTGCGATTGGGCCTGCTTTGCCAGGAGCGAATCGTAATTCTTCTGAGACTCATCGTAACCGCGCGAAATGTCCGCCAGCGCCTGCTCTGTAACCGGCGTCGAGTTCAGACGGGCCTGGTATTCGCCTACACGCGATTGCAATTTCTTTTCTTGCCTCTGAAAGCCCTGAATCTCAAGTTGGTTGGCCTTCAGTTGGCTCTCAATTTGCATCATCGGGGTGGGCGCGCCATTCTGCATGCCGGCTGCCGCCACGTCCACGCCGGAATCATCCGTCTTGCCCGATTTTTGTTTTGTCGCTATTTCACCTTCGATTTGCTTCTTGAGTTTCTCTGTCTTGGCGATCTGATCTTTCAAGGCGATCACGTCCGGGTAGTTGTCCGTATACTGTCCCCGCGCGGCTGCCAGCTGCATGTGCAAATCTTTCAATTCCTTGTCCAGCGCGGGTGGCGTGTCTGCGGAGTCGCCGTTTCCCAGGTCCGTCTGCACCGATTGGTATTGCTGAATGATCGACTGCAGGTACAGCCTTTGCTGCTGCGCGCGGTCCAGCGCTCGCTGTGTGCCCTCCAACTGGCTCTCGATACCCGATAAAATTTGAACGTTGCTTTGCAGTTGATCGGGAAGGTCGCCCATGTGCTGCGCTTTGAAAGCCCGAACCTTCGCTCCCTGCTCTTCGAGCTTCTCTCTCGCATCCGCCAATTGGCTGCTAAAAAACGACGTTGTGGTCTCGGAAAGCTGCTGCTGGGATTTCATATTCTCGTCGATGAACGCCGACGTCAGTTCGTTATCCACCGTCTGAGCGAGTTCCGGCGTGGGACCTGTGTAGTAAATCTTGAACGCGGTCAGTTGCTCGTTACGCCCCGGCACTTGTACCGGCTCAATGCTGATGTCCTTACGCATTTGATCCACGGGATCGGTCGATCCGAAGATTGCGAGCAGCCTGCTGTGTCCCGCGTAGAGATGATATTTGTTGATAATCACCTGCAATCGGGTGCGGCTCAGAATCCGCTGCGTCATGCTCGACAGCCGGTCCTGCAGGCTCACCGACACGTTCGGAGGAACCAGCTCCGACGTCACCTTCTGTTCATCGATGAGAATCAATGCCTCCGACTGGTAGGTCGCGGGCAGCAGCCATCCAATTCCCCAGACCGCCGTCCAGCACACGAAAACCGACAGGAGTATCAACCACCGGTGCCGCCGCACGATTCCCCAGTAGTCTTCGATGCCTCGCGATTTTTCGTCCTGCAGTTCGTCCATCATTCCTACCTCCCTAGCGGCTTCAAAAACGAATACGTAATCGATGCGGAGACGAGATCGTGATTCCGGACCTGCAATGCGCCCAATCCTCCGGTCTGGTTCAACCTTTCATACGACACGTTCAGCGAAAGGTTCTTGGAAAGCTGTTGCGAAAATCCCGCTTCAGCCGAGTACGCCAGAAGCTCGTCGTGGCCCGTCTGCGCCGCCAGCAACTGGTCGTCCGCCGCGCTGAGTCTCGAAATCAAGTTGAGGCGTTTCGTCAGATTCCACGATATACGGGCTGTTCCGGAATTCAGCTTGACGGCGCCAACCAATCCGCCTCCATCGCTGATTCGCCTCGTGTAATTCAAGACCACGGCGGTTCGCTGTCCTGTCCAGCTGTAAATCACTCCGCCCGAGGAATGCCATTGATTCGATTTCACGGGTATCGTGATCACGACAAATCCCAGATTCACCACTACTTCATTGGCCGTCAGCGAGTACTCCGGTCCTCCGTAGATCGTCAGGGTTGTATTCGCCGAAGGCTTAAGGTCCTCAAAAATTAAAAATGAGTGCGTTGTCGTCCGCGCATCCGCGCCCGGAAACCGCAACACTTGACCCGTGTACTGAAACCCCAGTTCGTTCCGCGCCGAGAGTTGGTGCGATACGTATGCGTGTCCGGAGATAATCTGCGAGGAAATCAGCGATTGCGTCGGCCCCGAATGCGGAGTCGTGTCAATGTGCACCGTGTGGTAAGAGCCGCCGGCGCCGAAGCTGGAATGTTCGCTGAACTGTTCCGAAATGAGAACGTTTGACGAGAGCGTGGTTCGCAGCAAATTTGGAATAAAAATCGTTTGGTTCGGCCCGCCGATCAGCCCCGGCGAACTCGCCGTCTGTTGAAAGGGATCGTTGCTCCGAATATAAGTCTGCTGCGCGGAAATAATACTGTGTTCCGTCGAGCGCCAGCTCAGATGCCCGCCAAAATCCTGCGTGAAAAGATTGCGATAAGTCAGATTTTGGCTGAACGCAAATCCCGGCGCATAATGTAGTCCCCAGTTCAGTCGCGGCCGGTTTTCGATGAACTCAATCTTCGGCGAAACGTTGTATCCGATATCCCACTGCCGGTTCCCGGAGGTTGGGCTTATTCCCACGTTGTCGTCATAGAACGTACCTGCCGAAATACTTCCCTGGAACACGTTTGAGAGCGCCACATCCTCTCCCGGAATCGCAGGCGGCAGTTCGCCGCCCGGCAAAATCGGCACGTTCGGCGCCGCTTGCGCACGGGCCAGTCCCGGGCTCATGCTCAACAGGAAAGCGACCGCCACCGGAATTAATCTTCGATTCATCCTCATCTCGCGCTTACGGAACAACAATCGTGTCTCCGGGCTTCAATGCGACGTTCTCCTGCAGGTCTCTTCCTTTGATCACTTGTTTGTAGTTAAACGGAATTCGCACGCGCACTCCGCCCGGCATCGGCCGCAAAACATAAATCTTCGTCTCCTTCGCAAAATCCTTGAATCCGCCCGCCTGCGCCACCGCATCCAGCACCGTCATCGCCTGGGTCAACGGATAGGATCCCGGCCGCATCACTTCGCCCACCATGTTGAATTGGTGGCTTCGCGGATCGGCGACGATCACTGTCACTTCCGGATTTTCAATGTACGCCTTCAGCCTCTTCGTTAGATCATCCTGCAGTTGCATGGGTGTCAGTCCGCTCGCCTGGACTTCTCCGACCAGCGGCAGCGAAATTTTCCCGTCCGGCCGCACGGGAACCGTCCGCGAAATCTCCTTTTCCTTCCAAACGTCGATCTCCAGCACGTCATTCTCGCCGATCACGTATTTCGCCGCGTCCACCCACGAGTTGTCCGCTCGATTTGCCGGCTGCGCAGTCTTCGCCGAAGAATCTGAGTTGGCTGTCGATGTCGTTTTCGTGTCCTGCGCCCCCGCGGTAAACGCAATCGCGGCCAGCGCCGGAATCATCACCATCCACTTTGTTCCCTTGACGAAACGCAAATTCATTGTCTCTGCTCCTTTTGCCTGTCAGCGGGGTTAATCGTTGCCCAACTCAGGCGATTGCGGACTCGCCGCCACCTTGCGGGCTGGCACGCCCGCTTCTTTCAGTTTGTACAGCAGCGCTCGATAGCTGATGTTCAGCGCGCTAGCGGCGCGCTTCCGGTTCCAGTTATGCGCTTGCAAAATCCTCAAGATGATTTTGCTCTCGAATTCCCGCATCGCTTGACGCGTAACTTTCTTCAATGAAATCGAACCGCTGATCGGGATGTCTGGTATAAACGAAGTCGCGCTGCTGCCCGAGAGCTCAACCGTGATCGCATCCTCGGACCCTAAAATCACGTACCTCTTGATCAGGTTCTCGAGTTCCCGGATATTTCCCGGCCAGTGATACTGCTGCATCATATCGAGGCGTCTCGCGGAAAGCGGGCGCGTCGGCCGGTTGAACTTCTCGCTGTACACCAGCCGCAGGAAATCGCAAATCACGGGAATGTCCACCACGCGTTCTCGCAGGCTCGGAACCCGGATATTCACCACGTTTATTCGATAATAGAGGTCCTGGCGGAAACTCCCCTGTTCGATCTCCTCTTCCAGGTTTCGGTTCGTTGCACAAACCACGCGCACGTTAACGCGTTTGTCCTCTTGCGCTCCGATCGGGCAAAACTGTCCGTCCTGCAATAGTTGCAACAGCTTTGCCTGAAGCCCCATTTCAAGCTCGGCAATTTCATCTAAGAACAGCGTTCCGTTCTGCGCCGATTCCACGCGGCCCGGCTTGGTGCCGTTCGCTCCCGTGAACGCGCCTTTCTCGTAACCGAAGAGCTCGCTCTCCACCAGCGTGCCCGGTATCGCGGGACAGTTCACCTTCACAAACGGTCCCGTATCCCACGGCGAGCGGACATGAATCAGTTTGGCAACGATTTCCTTGCCGGTTCCGCTCTCGCCTTCGATCAGAACCGGAATATTGGCGCCCGCCACTTTATCCAGTTTCTGCCGGACAACCCTCATCACTTCTGACCGGCCGAACACAACTTCGTCCGGAGGCACACTGAGGTTGACCTCACCACTTAGCCGACCCGAACTCGGACGCGTCATCGTTCCCACTGCCACACCGTCCTGGGACAGAGTCATGACCTCGACCCCGTACAACCGCATTTACTTGCACACTGAAAACCAACATCGTCCACGAGTGCGAATATTTTCACAGTACGGACTGAAAGAATATAAGTCTATATATACCATGTTATTACAGATAGGCAAAGGCCTGGGAAGCTACGGAAGCCGCGTTTCGGGACACACCATTAAGTTAACAATAGTCTAATGACAGTGGTAAATATTTTCACATTCCGGAAGCCTATTTCCTCTCCCGTCTCTACCCCTGTTCCCGAGGGTCAAGTGAAGGATTTTCAACCGAGTGACAAGGGCTTGCCGGCACTCGTGGAAGTGCCCTTTTTTCAGCTAGATTTAGGTTTCTAACCCGCGCAGGCTATGCAATTCCTCTTGCGGAACGAATCAAAGCGCAGCAGTTTTCCCAATTACGCGCGAACAGGTTCGCCTCGGATGATGTCATAACGTTCTATTACCGCCGCCACTCCCACATTTTCGGCAGCGTTCTCCGCTTGTCCCTTCCTATCTACTCGCACCACTCGTCCGTGCGCCCGCACAAACACTTCTGTACCTTGAGTGATTTCTGCGGGCAGGGTCAGCGTAAAATCCAGTTCAGTTCCGGGTTGCAAGTCCTTGTGCAACATGAAATAAACACCGCGTGTCGAGATATCGCGCGTTTGCCCGTTGTGAGGAGCAGCTTCTCTGTTTATGGGCAACTGAACTATTACGGGAAGGGCCAAATCGTACCGTCGAGCTAAACGCCGCTCCGTCATCCCCAGTGCTCCTCTCACTACCGCAGACAAAAATCCCCACCCCAAGAGGTCTAAATGCAGCAATCCGGCTTCCAAACTATCGATACCTACTGCTCCGCGATCTCCGATCGCTGCGTTCCAGACAGTGCGTCGAATCGATCCTGCATCGTTCTTGGTTTCGGTCCACCTGAATACCTACCCAACTCCTTTCCTGACAACCCCTAACCGACCTTTGCAGATCCCCGCTATCGAGCGATACCTTTTCCCAGATTTTCGCGAAAGAAACAAGGAAAATATCTAGTGGCCGTGCTTTGCTCGCAAAACGGACCTCGTACCATCCAGCCATCTGCATTCAATATGCAAGTAATTGCAATCGCCCGCACCTAAAGGCTACGAATCGTTGGCCCGCCGGACGCGGCGCCCACGCGTGTCCCCTTGCCCGAATCCAAGTTGAACTGTCTCATTTTGTATAGCAATGCCTTGTAACTGATGCCCAGTGTTTTGGCGGCATCTTTTCGGCACCAGTTCGTTTTTTCCAGCGCGTTCGCGATCGCTTCCATCTCCGCCTCATCTTTCAATCCACGAACGAGCGCCTTCAATCCCTGCTCGGCGGCGGGGCGTACTTCTTCCCGCGGAGAGACGCGTTGATGTGCGTCAGTCAGCTCGAGCAATTCCCTGAGACTTCCATCGTTGTCTTCCAGAATCACATATCGTTTCACAAAGTTTTCCAGTTCCCGCAAATTCCCCGGCCACGCATACCGCAGAGTGGCTTCCAGAAGATGTTCTGTTGGCTCCGGAACCGGCTTTTGAAATTTTTCGCTGTACTTCACCAGAAAGTGACGGAACAGCATGGGAATTTCATCCGTGCGTTCACGCAGAGGCGGCACGTGCAACGAAAGCACGCTTAACCGGTAATATAAATCCTCGCGGAATCGCCCCGAACGCATGGCGTCACCCACATGCACGTTCGTCGCCGCCAGCACGCGCACATCCACCTGAATTCCCCCTCGCGCGCCCAACCGCGAAAACTGATTGTCTTGCAGCACGTGAAGGAGTTTTGCTTGCAGGTGCGGCGGCATTTCCGCGATTTCGTCCAGGAAAATCGTTCCCTTGTTCGCCAGTTCGAATTTCCCTGGCTTCGCCCGCACCGCTCCCGTGAACGCTCCCTGTTCATAACCAAACAGCTCGGATTCAAGGAGCTCGCCCGGCAGGGCCGCGCAATTCACTTTCACAAAGGCTTGCTGCCTCCTCGTCGAACGCAGGTGAATCATCCGCGCCACCACTTCTTTGCCCACTCCGCTTTCGCCGCTGATAAAAACGGGTACGTCCACGGGAGCGATCTGCAGGATTTGCTGCCGGATCTTCAGCATCTGCGGGCTCGCCACCAGGAAAGACATGTCCTCGGTCAATTGATCGCAGTATTCCCGTAGCGCCTGGTTTTCGGCCTTGAGCAGTTTTTTTTGTCGGCACTTCAGCAGCGCCGCGTCCAGCTCCGGCTTTTCAAACGGCTTCGTCAGATAATCATGCGCGCCTAAACGAATCGCCTCCACTACCGTGCTCACTTCGTTGGAACAGGACAACATAATGACGTTGAGCCCGCGATCCATTTGCATCAGTCGGCGAAGCGTTTCCAGTCCGTCCATCTCCGGCATCAACACGTCCAGAATCACGAAGTCGGGCTTCGCGCCGCCCCCGATCTCTTCTAGTCCTTCGGTGCCGCTCGCTGTCGCCAGCACTTCGAATCCGTCCACTTCCAGCAGTGTTTGCAGATACTTTCGAATACTCGGCTCGTCATCGATAATCAGAATTTTCTCTTTATCGGCCTGACTTTCCGCATGCACCTTCGAGCCCTCACGCATAGCTGTAAACCTCGACTTTCATTGGCAGCAAAAACTTGAACGAACTTCCACGGCCGGGCTCGCTGTCCACCCAGATCTTCCCGTGATGCGCCTGAATCAACCGCTTTGTGATCGCCAGCCCCAATCCCATTCCGGACGACGACGGATCGACGCGCACAAAATCCTCAAAAATCTCCTGATGAAATTCCGCGGCAATTCCCACCCCCGTGTCCGTCACGGAAATCAATGCGCTGTTCGCTTGCGGCTGCCTCCCCGCGCGCCGCTCCTTCGTTGGCGTCGCCGGTGCAATCCGGCGCTCCCAAAAGTGCGCCTTCAGTTGCAGCGTCACCGTGCCGTTTGTCGGTGTGTGCTTCAGCGCGTTATCCACGAGATTCGTTATGCATTGCTGAATCTTCGGATAGTCGAATTTGAAAGCCGGCAATTTCTCGTCCAGAAAAACTTCCAGACGAATGTTCGCGCGCCGAAATGATTCTTTCCAACGCACCACCACGTCGTTCATGCAATCCCGTATATCATTGTCCTGAAATTGCAATACCAGCTTCCCGCTTTCCAGCGCCGTATAATTCAGGAAAGTTGACACCAGACGCACCAGCCGGTCGCAGCTCTGCTTCGATTCCTGCAGGATATCGCGTTGCTTTTCCGTCAATTGTCCCAGCGACCCCGAAAGGAACAGATCGTAATAACCCTTCATCACTGCCAGCGGCGTTTTCAGTTCGTGCGCCGCCGATCCCAGAAACACCGTTTTCTGCCGGTTCACTTCCTGCAGTCTCAGATATGCCGCCAGCAAATTCCGGTAGGTAATTTCTCTTTCTTGCAGCAGATCGTGAACCGTTTGCCTCATCTGATTCTGATCCACTGACTCTTCACTTGGCGCAGGTTCCGCGAAAATCACCAGCCAATCCGGTTCCGGCAACCAGCGAATGCGCGCTCTCGCCGCTCCGCCGCTGCATTGGATCTGAAGGTTCACTTCCTGCTCTCCGCCCTCCAGTTGCCCGAACAGCCCTTTTGCGTCGACATGCAAGACGTCGCGGAACAAATTCGGCTGCGCCCCATTCTCCACCGCGTCCCATTGAACGGAATTTTGCGCATGCAGATTGGCAAACAGCACTCTTCCACTGCGGTCGGTCACTAGAAGCGGTTTATCCAGTGCGTCCAGCAGGCTCGACATCAGCCCGAACAGAGTCGCCCCGGACGATTGAGGCTCGACGGATAAGCTTTTAGTCAAAAAGGTCCCTCAAACATCCTCTCCACAATCGGACAGTCAAATTACCTCGCAATTGGGCGAAATCTTCGCGAACGCCGATGTTGGCAAACGCCCCTATGGGTGTCAATGGTAAATGCGTTTGCTTTGCACTTAAGATGCAAAGAAATGGCGTTTTCCGGAACCTGCTTCTCGCCCCGACTGTGACCAGCTTCCAACGGCCATTTTTGTGACTGATAACACAGTACTTATAGTAGCAAAATTAACGGCATTCTAGCACTCAAATTGCTCTGTCTTTCGAGTACTAATACTCGGGTTCCGTGGGCGCATCAAAAAACTCGTTACTGGGGGCGAGCTTTACTATGAAATCCAACGGTAATCACGCGGAGCGCCGTAAGTTTCCGCGTCTCCGGGTACAAGTTCCCCTCTTTATCCGCGGCAGGGATCATCTGGGAGTAGAGTTTCTGGAGCTCGCCAAAACTCTCGATATCAGCGGCCAAGGCGCCAGGTTGATCAGTCCCCATGCCTTGAGCCATGATGAACTCATTTCCTTGACGATTCCCGCTCCGCTCCCAAGGTCCTCCGAGTTCGGCGAATCCGGCACGCCCCCGATTCAGGCTCGTGTGCGCCGGCTTGAATCCAGCGGCGACATGAAATTGGCCGCGGTCGAATTCCTAAAGCCACTGGAATAGGCGGGTTAGCTAACCCCCCGAGCGGCGAACATGCACTCTATCCGCAAAAAGTAGGAATTCCTTTCCCTTGCCTCATCTTGAGGTCGACGGCATCAGTCTTCGCAACCCAGCCCAACTCTGCTTCACCCTTGTAATTGAATGACATACAGACCCCCGTCCTTTTACAAATTCCTTGAGCGTTGGCATCGCCATTGCTATGCTCAGTAATGTCCCCGCAGGAGCCACGCGACAGATTCGGGCAGTATAATCCCGAAAGAGTTACGTTGATACTTTGATGCCCCAGCCATCGGAGTCTAATCCACCGGCGCAGGCCGATGATTCGTTTTTCGACCTTCTCGTCGAGACTCTCGACAATGTCGAGGAGTCTGTTCGCGGAGCTTTCCTTCAACAGTTCTTCAAATCCATCGCGCGTATTGATTTTTCGCCAGCCCAAAGCCTCGACTATTGGAGTCAGATACTTGCCCGTCGCGCCGAGCTTTCCGAAAGCATGGGCAAGCGCGTCTCTCTAAAGACCGCAATGGTCGACGTTCTCGCGGCCACCAGCTTCCTTCGCGTTCCCATTCTGATGGAGTATGAGGAATTCAAAAAACTCCAATTAAACGCGGCCACGGACGCACTCACAGGCCTCTACAATCGCCGCCTTTTCGAAGAATATTGCGACAAGGAATTCAATCGCGCCAAACGCTACGGTCTTCACCTTGCCCTCGTGCTGCTCGATCTTCACCGCCTCAAAGAAGTCAACGACCACTACGGGCACTTGCGGGGCGATCAAGTTCTTCAACTCGCCGCAACCACTTTGCGAAGAAATTTGCGCGCCTCCGACTTCGCTTTCCGCATCGGCGGCGACGAATTTGCGCTCCTTCTCCCTCAAGCCGATCCCGAACAGGCCGCGACGCTCTGCGATCGCCTTCGCGCGAATTTCGAATCAGAATCGGTTCCCCTCAATCTCAGCACGCCGGTCACGATTGACTATGGCATTGCCGTGCACCCCCAGGATGGCGATACCAAGGATGTTCTCGTTCGCTTGGCCGACGAACGCCTTTACCAGCACAAAAATGCGCAGCGCGCGAATGCGCGCCCGCCGGAACCGCCCAAGCTCGCGCCTTCCATTCGCACCGAGCCTGCTGGGCCGGCGCGCATCACGCCTCCGCCAAACGCCAAAACAGGCGCGGCCCCTGTCGCGCCATTTTCGGCGCCCCGCGAAACTCCGAAACAGCCTCCACAGTCTGAGCGCCGCAAGTGGGAACGTGTCTCACTCGCCGGCACCCACGCCTACGCCGTCATCTCTGGAAATGAAAAGAAAAGCGCAACCGTTATGGACCTCTGCACCGGCGGCCTGTCCCTCATCGTCGACAACGCGGAAGACTTGGCCTCTCCATTCTTTGCCGTCCTTCACGTTCCCATCCTCCCGCCCCTTCGCGTCAATCTTCGCAAAATCTACACTCGTAAAATCGAAAACGGCCGCAGCCGGATGGGCTGCGCCTTCGTCTCCTGATTTTTTCCGCACCTTTTTCGTCCCCGCCATAACGCGTACCAAATTCCCGGGACGGTGGCGCACGCTGTGCTTACCACGCGACATTCGGGGCGCATCCGCCTCCGCCGCGACAAGCTTTCGCCTTGCAGTGGCACAGGCTTCAGCCTGTGCACTTTCGGTTTGCGTCAGGGCACTAGCTTCAGTTCACGGGGAGGCACGAAGGGCCGTGTGGCACAGGCCTGTCCGCCGAGGCGAGCGGGCTTCACAGCCTGTGTGCCAGCGCCTTCGTAGGGGCGCTGCTTGCTGCGCCCGCGCGCGACATTCGATTCATAGGGACCGTCTCCAGACGGGCCGCGCCCCGCAAGTGCGCCGCGTCCTTACTTCAGTCTGTGCGCTTTCGGTTTGCGCCAGGGCACGGCTTCAGCTCATCCTGAGGCACAAAGGGTCGTGCCGCACCCGCACGGTTCATGCGGCTTTAGCCGCTGAGGGAGATTCATCGCCGTACGTTTCCACGCAGACTCTTCAAATCATCCATTCGTTGTGCTGTCGGCATTTATTGAGATGGATAGATGGACTCTAATCGTATTTTTCGAAGCGTATCTGTTTGCGCTCCAGCCCAAACTCTTCCTTCAAAATAAATCGTACTTCGTCCACCATCGCCTTCAACCCGCAGATGTAGGCCTTGAAATCGCTGCGTCCGGCAAATATCTCCCGCAGAAGGTCCTGCACGTAACCTCTCCCGCCGGTCCAACCCGCCGGAGGGCGGCTCAGCGTGGGAACGAAATGAAATCGCGGATGCGCCACGGCCCGCGCCTCAAATTCCTTGCGGTAAAGAATCGTCTCCGGATGCCGCACGCCAAACAACAGCCACACATCGCGCGAAAGCGGCCGGCCCGCCGCAAAAATCTCTTCCAGCATCCCGCGAATCGGCGCAATTCCGGTGCCCGTCGCGACGAACACCAAATCCTGCTCCACCGGTTGCGAAACCACGAACGAACCGTGCGGCCCCTTCAAGTTCACGATCGCGTTCGTTTTCAGGTCGCACAAATAATTCGACACGTACCCGCCTTCCACGCGATTCAGACACAAATCGAAATGCGAGTCGCCTCGCGGCGCGGAAGCTATTGAATAGGGCCGCGCCTCTTGCTCCCCGTTGCGCGGCACTTCCAGTGACACAAATTGCCCCGCATAGAATTCGAATTCGCCTCCCTCGATCGCCTCCCACTCGAAATGTTTCGTCGAAGGCGTAAGCGAAACCACGCGCCTCAGCACGGCGCGAAAATCACGCGGCGATATAAATGGTCGTGTCGGCATCAGCGAACGTTCGTCCCGTCATGCGGGCCCTCCTAATCATAGTACCGCACCTGCGCACGGCCCGCCTCCGGCGCGTCGCGCGAACTCTTTTGATTCCTGTTGGTGGTGGGTCAGTTTGAATTTCCGCTCGCGACCCCAATCGGACCTCACGCATCGGCGCAGTGCGTCGGGCGAGTCGCGCGATTAAGCAGGAACGTACGTCAAACGAATCAGGTCCTCGGCGATTAGGTCGCTGGCCACCAGGTGGAGCGGTGGCCGGGGTCCGGCGAAGAATGGCGTGCCGCTCCCAAGCACGACGGGGCGGAGGTAGAGTCGATATTCATCGATCAGACCGGCCTCGGTCAGGCTGTGCGCCATGACCGGGCCGCCAACGTCAATCTCGCCATCCAGTTCAGCCTTCAATTTGCGTATCGCCGCCTCGAAGTCCTTCGCGATCAGCGTAGCGTTGGGGCCAACTGTTGTGAGCGAACGCGACACCACCCACTTTGGTGTGCGCCGCCACGTCGCCGCAAAGTCGCGATCATCCGCGTCCCAGTCAGCAAGGTCTTCGTCCCAATAGCGCATGATCTCGTACAGGCGGCGACCGTATATGCAGCCCGTCAGGCCACGCATATGCTCGACGAAGTGACGAAAGGCCGATGGCGCAGGCGGCCCCAACTTCATATGGTCGACGTAGCCATCCAGGGATTGGCTCATTCCAAAGACAAGTTTCGCCATGCTGCATCTCTCCCCACTTCTTCAGAATAGTTTGAGCCGGCGTCGAGGTGAGGTTGAGCACTATCTGCCGGCACGATCGTTCGTAGCCATCTAACGCCTGAATTAAGCCGAGCCATGAAGCGGCTTCGGCCTGAGTGAATTGTCAGAGCTCATCCGGCGCGACATTAGGACCCCTTCATAGACAATGTTGCCGAGCGGAAAATGGTACTTGCCAGCAACACTAAAACCATGCTTTCGATAGAAAGTCAAGCCTTGGTTGCTTCCTGAAACGCCAAGCCACAGGCTGTCATAGCCGCCAATGATCGCTTCGTGAACGGCGCAGGCGATGAGGTCGGCAGCTACTCCAGAGCCGTGATACTCGGGCAAGACGTAAATCTGACGCAGCTCAAGCGGCCGCTGGGCGATAAGATCAGCAGGGGCTTCCTCGTAGCACAACATCAAATATCCAACAATTCGTGAGTTTATCTCCGCGACAAGAATCGATTTTGATGAGGAAGCAACATGATCTTCAAATCTGCATTGCGTTAGTTCTGAATCTATGTATGCATCAATATCATCACGAGGCGTTCCGGCGCTGCATGCTAGTGCGAATGTGGATGCAGCAATATGCGACAAGGCCTTGGCATCTGTCAGGTTGGCAATGCGGACGATGTGTGTCATGAGCCCTAACGCTTGAGGTAAGCGGCCGACAGCGGGACGGTAGTCCGCTTGACCGAGTCGCTATGCGTCACTTCTGCGGCACCAACTTGACTTGCAGATCGCAACCGACCGCCTGTGCATAACGCTGCAGGGTTGCAACGGAAGGCGCATGTTTCTTTCCGGCAGACTCGAGCCGGGAAATTGCACTTTTTGTTGTGCCCATGCGCTCAGCTACGGCGTCTTGCGTCAGGCCGGCCCGTGCGCGAGCCTTGAGCATTTGGTTGGCAAGCTGGTACTCAAGCTCCAAGGCGCCATACGCCTCAGCGAAGCCCTTGCGCTTGCAAGCGCGAGCCAGAAATGCCTGATGGTCGTGAACGACAGGTTCGTACTTGAGATTAGCCATGTTGCAGCTCCTTGACCCGCTTTCGGGCCAACTTGAGCTCCCTGTCGGGTGTTTCTTGCGTCTTCTTGATGAATGCGTGAACGACGATGACGCGCTGCCCGAGCATGAAGCAGTAAAAGGCACGACCGATGCCAGAACGACCGCGAGGCCTGAGCTCGAACAGACCTGCGCCGAGAGCTCGCGAGTGAGGCAAGCGAAGGCTTGGCCCGTGCTCAACCAAGAGCTCGGCTAGTCGAGCGTAGTCGGCCAAAACGTCGACCGGCCACGACTCGATCTCTGCCAGAACACGCGGATGGAAGTACTCGATCTGGTACGGCACACGTCATGTTAGCAAATACGCTAACGCACTGCAAGCCATCTGCTGTGACGCATAACGCCCGAGACAACCGGCGCGAGCCCCGCGTAGCGGGGTGAGCCTCCGATTGACCGAGATGTTAGGCACCAGCGCACCTACCTAACTGCTGCAACGCCTCAGACTCTGTGAGCTTGCCGGCCGCCATTTTCGTCTCCTCCGGAACCCAGTCCGGGTAGGCGATTTCATGCGTAACATGCTTGCCTGACACAGTGTGCTCCTCCCGGAGCTTGGCCAATTGCTCCGGTTTGAAGTGCGCAGCGGCCCGGACGAGCGCAGGCCATAGGCGGTGATGTACGTACGTAACCTTGCCGCTACATAGCCTACAAACCAGTACCTCGTCAGACTCCGCCAACCCTTGGAGGATGCAGAATATCTCCTTACCCTTCGGATGCGCCCACCAACTGCCTCGAACGGGCTCTCCTGCGATTGCATCTGTGAGACGCGGAACAGGCCCTTTTGCCGACGCGAGAACGACGCCATGAGTCTTCACGAAATCCACGGCTTGGACGCGATCCATCCTGCCTCTTCCGGTGCCTAACGCCCGAAGTAACCGGCGCGAGGCCCACGTAGCGGGGTGAGCGTCCGGTTGACCGAGTTGTTAGCCCTTTGCTCGCTTGGCACGGGACACAAGCCGATCTTTGCGGAGCAGACGCTCCGACCGCATGACGTACAGGATAAGTACCTTGTGTCCGTCGTAGCGGTAAAACACCCGGCAAGGCGGCTCCACGATCTGGCGATACCGTGATCGACCCAGCTCTTGCGGCCGGCTACCACTTTCCGGATGCTTGGCCAACTGCTCGACGTGACCCAAAATGCGCTTGACCAGTGCGGATGCCGCGACCGGATTTTCGAGTGCGATGTAGTCTGCGACGGCATCCAGGTCACCCAGTGCGGGCTCTGACCAGATTATCTCAGCCATCGGGCAAGGCGCTTCCTGGCTTGAGCATGAGAAGCAACACGACCCTCAGCAACAGCCCGCTCCCCACGGGCAATGCCTTCGAGGATCGCCAAGCGCTGCTCCATGAGCTCATAAGTCTCGACGTCCAGCAGGTATGCGCTGGGAAGGCCATGCTGGGTGATGAGAATTGGCTCCTTGTCGCGCTCGATGTCGGACAGGAGTTCGGTGGCTTGACGCTTGAGGGTAGTAACGAGCTCGGTACGCATGAAGTGATACTATAGTATCACTTCCGATTGCGCAAGATGCTCATCAAAGGGCTAACGCTTGAGTTAAGCGGCGCGCGGTACGCGCGTCCGCTTGACCGAGTTGTTAGCCAACTGCCCGCCGAGACTTGGGCGCTGACTTTTCAAGAACCTCGACCATGCGAGTTTGCCAGCCAGGCCCGGTGGCCCGCCAGCGTGCGATTACCTTGGGTGGCAAACGCAGGGACAGGAGCTGACGTGGGTTGGTGAGCTTGGGACGCCCGCGGCGCACCAGCTTTTCACCGTGATACAAGTCGGCCTCGGAAACCCATGCGTCCGTGATTTCCGGCGGAGTCTCCGCGTCATGCGAGATAGGGTTGGAGTTTTTTCGCTTCGCGCTCATGGCAATGCCTCATACTGATGATGCGTCTTGCGACGCCGCGCGGCGTCCATGCGAACACGACAAGCCGAGAATCGAGCCAA
>JBOGNJ010000037.1:0-8770 GCA_050746905.1 Candidatus Acidiferrales bacterium | reverse complement strand
CTATCAACCCATGCGCGCCCCGCGCGGCACGCAAATTTCCTGCAAAGGCTGGCAGCAGGAAGCTGCCCTCCGCATGTTGATGAACAATCTCGATCCCGAAGTCGGCGAGCGCCCCGAAGACCTCGTTGTCTACGGCGGACGCGGCAAGGCCGCCCGCAACTGGGAATGCTTCCACGCCATCGTAAAATCTCTTCGCAGTCTCGAAAACGACGAAACGCTTCTCGTGCAATCCGGCAAGCCCGTCGGAATTTTTCGCACGCATTCATACGCTCCGCGCGTCATCATCGCCAATTCCAATCTGGTCGGTCACTGGGACGACTGGAAGAATTTCAACGAACTCGAACGCGCCGGCCTGACCATGTACGGCCAGATGACCGCCGGAAGCTGGATTTACATCGGCACGCAGGGAATTTTGCAGGGCACGTACGAAACGTTCGCCGCCGCCGCGCGCAAACACTTCGGCGCCGCCGCCGATCTCTCCGGAAAACTCGTCGTTTCCGGAGGCATGGGCGGAATGGGTGGCGCGCAACCTCTCGCCGCCACGCTCAATGGCGCCGCATTTCTCGGCATCGAAGTCGATCCCGAACGCATCAAACGCCGCGTCAAGACGGGCTATTGCGACGTGATGGTCAACGATCTCGACGAAGCGCTGCGCATTCTGAAAAATGCCGTGCGCAAACGCGAAGCCACTTCCGTCGGCCTCATCGGCAATTGCGCGGATTTAATTCCGGAGCTCGCGCGTCGCGGCGTCGTCCCCGATTTGCTCACCGACCAAACCAGCGCGCACGATCCCACCGGCGGCTACATTCCCCAAGGCCTTTCCCTCGCCGACGCGAAAGAACTCCGCGAGCGCGACCCCGAGACTTATCGCAAGCGCGCCATGCAATCCATCGCCACGCACGTCGAGGGCATGCTCGCGCTGCAAAAAATGGGCGCCATCACTTTCGACTACGGCAACAACATCCGCACATTCGCCTTCGAGCAGGGCGTCAAGAACGCTTACGACTTTCCCGGCTTCGTTCCGGCTTACATTCGCCCGCTCTTCTGCGAAGGCCGCGGGCCGTTTCGCTGGGCCGCGCTTTCCGGCGAGCCGTCAGACATTCATCGCACCGACCAACTCGTCCTCGAAATGTTCTCGCAGAACGAATCGCTCTGCCGCTGGATCAAGCTCGCGCAGAAGCGCGTCCACTTCCAAGGCCTGCCCGCGCGCATCTGCTGGCTCGGCTACGGTGAACGCGACAAATTCGGCCTCGCGCTCAACGATCTTGTCGCGCGCGGCGAACTGAAAGCGCCTATCGTCATCGGACGCGACCATCTCGATTGCGGCTCTGTCGCTTCGCCGTATCGTGAAACCGAAAGCATGCGTGACGGCTCTGACGCCATCGCAGACTGGCCCATGCTCAATGCCATGCTCAACACCGCCAGCGGCGCAAGCTGGGTTTCGATTCACGACGGAGGCGGCGTCGGCATCGGCTACGCTGTTCACGCCGGACAAGTCACCGTCGCCGATGGCACCAGGGAAATGGCCTCGCGCATCGAACGCGTGCTCACAAACGATCCCGGCATAGGCGTCGCCCGCCACGTTGACGCAGGCTACCCCGACGCCATCAGTTTCGCAAAGCAGCACAGCGTAAAAATCCCGATGCTTCGCGAGCGCGCCGATTAGGCGTGCATTCGTGGATTGGCACACAGCATGTCATATGATCAACTTTTGACGAACCGGATAAGAGCAGCCCTAACAGGCAATCGCCGCGTTGAAGAGAAGAGAATGTTCGGCGGCATTGCGTTCATGGTTCAGGGGAAAATGTGTGTCAGCGTTGGCAAGGAACGCATCATGTGTAGGATTGATCCGGCCGTTCACGATGCTGCGCTGCAACGCAAAGGTTGTCACACCGTCGTCATGAGAGGACGACAGTACCGAGGCTTTGTACATGTTGACGCCAAAGCCGTAAGAACGAAGGCCAGCCTCCACTATTGGGTTGGGCTGGCGTTGGATTATAACGAGAAGCCCCATGTCCAAAGCCGGGGAAGAAATAGATAGATAGTCAGAATCGCTCATTCAGAGGCAGCAATAATGACATTCAAAGCTCAAATCGGGCTCATCGCACTCATCGCACTCATCGCTCTCTCCGCCGCGGCCGCCGTTTTTGTCTCCGTGCTCATCGCCCGACGCCAGGACATTTCCCGCGCCGCTCGCCGCGCTTTTCTTCTGAGCAACGCCGCGCTCATTCTGTGCCTTGCTTCCGTAGTTGCGGGCATCTCGATTTATCCCTCCGCGCCACGTTTGGGACTGGCGCTGGGAGCCGTCGCCGCTATTTCTCTGGTACTGAAATTCGTCTTCGTGCGACAATTCGCACACCGCATTCGTCAAGAGCATCCGCGCGCCGCGTCAGAAAACGTCACGTTGCCCGCGCCAAACAAAGGAACCTGAGACGATGGCGCGTGCCATACTTGTTCTTGTGTCAGGGCACGGCTAAAGCCGTGCCGTAAGTACCACAAATCAGCGCGGCTTTAGCCGCTGTGGTCTTGTCGTAGTAAGTACGAACTTGATCGCTCATTTTCGCAAGGAGGCCGCCATGATCGTCATCACCGGAGCTACGGGAAACACGGGAACGCCCGCAGCCGAAGCACTGCTCGCAAAAGGGGAAATCATTCGCGTGATTGGCCGTGACGCGGCAAAGCTTGAGGCTTTCACGTCGCGCGGAGCGGAAGCCTTCGTCGGCAATGTCGAAGACGCATCCGAAATGGAACGCGCCTTCGCCGGAGCCACCGCCGTTTACCTCCTCATCCCGCAAGCGCTCCAGCGTGAAGATTTTCGCGACTACCAGGAACGCATCAGCGACGCCTACGCCTCGGCCATCTCCAATTCCGGCGCCAAATTCGCCGTCACGCTCTCCAGCATCGGCGCGCAAAACACCGAAAAAACAGGCCCCCTCGTCGGCTTGCACAACATGGAAGAAAAACTCGATCGCGTTCCCGGTCTCAACGTCCTGCATCTCCGCCCCGCCACATTCATGGAAAATCTTCTGATGAGCATCGACGGCATCCGCATGATGAACGTTCTTCCCGGTGCCTTCGCTGCCGACGCGCCCTTCCCCACCATCGCCACCAAAGACATTGGCGACTACGCCGCCGGACGCCTCGCCCGCCGCGATTTTTCCGGCCATTCCACGCAGGAGCTTCTCGGTCCCCGCGACGTGAGCATGAAAGAAACCGCCGCAATCATCGGCCGCGCCATGGGCAAGCCCAATCTTGCCTATGTCCAAATGCCCCTGCCGCTCATGGAGTCCGCGCTCGCCAGCATCGGCCTGCCGAAAAGTTCTGCCGCGCTCCTTGTCGAATTGTGGAACGCCGGAAATGAGGGCCTGCTCGACCCCCAAGAAACGCGCTCGCCGGAAAACACCACGCCCACCACTCTCGATCAATTCGCCGAGGAGGTTTTCGCGCCCCAATTCCTCCGCCGCGCCGCCAAAGCCTAGCAGCGCCCGAAAACACGCGTTGCCATCCCCCAGCAGCTATGCCGCGAGCCTGCCTGCCGCAGGCAGGGAACCTGCTTTGGCGGGTGCCCCATCCTTCGCGTTTCGTGCGAAGGGTGGGGTTTTTGCTTTTCGATTGTTTCGCTTTTCGGTTTTCGCCCTTGCGGGTGCCCCATCCTTCGCGTTTTGTGCGAAGGGTGGGGGTTTTCGCTTCCGAGTCCCCTTGCGCGGTTGACCATGTTTCTTGCTTCTTACCTTTTCGTCTTTTTGACTTTGCGGGTGCCCCATCCTTCGCGTTTTGTGCGAAGGGTGGGGGTTTTCTCTTTTCGGCCTTGCCTTCGTAGGGGCTGACTATTGTCGGCTCGCGCCGCGCAACCGTGCGGCGTCCTCGCCCCCGCCGCCTCTATCAACCCCGGTGCCAACGGTGTCATCCCAAGCCGCGCTGCGGCGAGGGACCTGCTTTGCCTTCACACCGCACCCTTTCGCTCAACACGGAACTATTCGCGCTCGATGATCGTATATCCTGACAGCAACCGGAGGTGCGTCCGATGGGTATTCCCGTAGCCCCAAGAATCGCTGTCCGAATCGCTTGCCTCCTTCTTCTCCTCTTCATGCCCGCGCTCGTTTGCGCCCAGGACAACCACACAACCTCCGAAACCGGCGCGGACCATTTCTCCGCGGACTTCCCTTCCGGCGGACAACTCCGCATGCACATGCGATCCTCCGAGGTCCGCATCACTGGCACCGACGAAAATAAAATCCAGATCCATTTCTTTTGCCCCAACACCGATGACCTCGCCAACGTTCGCGTCGCATTCAAGAAAAACGGTAATCGTGGCGACCTCGACATCACCGGCGGCCCCAGCAACAATTTCCAAATCAGCATGGAAATCCCACGTAATTCCGGTCTCTATGTGCGCATGTTTGCAGGCGAACTGGACGTTAGCGGAATCGATGGCAACAAAGACATGCAAATCCACGCGGGTGAACTAAGGCTGTCCCTCGGCAAGTCCGGCGACTATGGTCCCGTGAATCTCTCGGTAACGACGGGCGATCTCGACGCCAGCCCGTTCGGCGTTTCAAAAAGCGGCCTGTTTCGAAGCTTCCATACGAATACCGCACTTCACAAATCCGGCGCCGGCAAGTATTCGCTCTACGCTCACGTTGGCGCCGGCGATCTCACCATCGACTAAAGAGCACAACGTCTCGCTGCCGGCCGTGCTCTTCGCGCCAATGCTGATTATTTCTTCGCGAGCTCCGTCCGCGCTTCTTGCAGCTCCGGACGGTCCGCGCCGTCGCCGCAAATCTCGACCAGCTTCGCGTAGTATTTCCGCGCCGTCGCCGCGCTTCCGCTGAGCTGCGCCGCCTGCGCCGCTCCATAGAGCGAGTCAAATCGATTCGGCGACTCGACCAGCGCCGCTTTGTACTCGACGAGCGCCTCCCGCGGCTTTTTCATTTCCATCAGCATGTCGCCCAGCATTTCCCGCGCTGGCATCGAGAGCGAATCCACTCCTTCAACTACTTCCTGCGCCGCAGCCGCGCGCATTGCCTTCACCGCTTCCGCACTTTTCCCCTCGGCATAGTCAACCCACGCCTCCGCTTCCTGTTGCCCGATTGCGGCGCTCGACGAAACGCCATAGACTGCGCCAGTTTGCCCTGCCGCCGCTTCTTTGTACTTCGCAAGATTATTCTGAGCGCCCGTCACATCACCGCTGCGCGCCGCGCCGACCGTACGCGCGAAATACGTAGCCCACCTACCCTTCACGTCCGGCACGGGAAGCGCCGCCGCTTCTTTCCATTGGTGCAGCTCAAACGCATTGCGCGCCGCGAAGATCGCCTGATTGTCCGCAATATCCTCCGCGCTCGCCCCGGTCACATTCTTGAGTTCATCAACAAGGGCGCGCGCTTTCGCCGCCTGCCCGCTTTGCAAATAGACGTAGTTTAAAAAATCCATCGCATGGAACTGATAACCCGCATCGCTCTGTCCCGCCTGCGTCGCTTTCGCCGCGGCCGTCTCCGATGCCAGATTCGACTCAACTGCCTCCCGCCACAATCCCAGCCGCACGAAAATGTGCGAAGGCATGTGCAGCGCGTGCGACGAATCCGGCGCGATCTTCGCGTAACGCCGCGCCGCCGCCAATCCCTGCGAAGCCAGCTCCGGCGTATCCGACGCATGAATCAGATAATGCAGCACTCCGGGATTATTGGGCGCGGTCACCATCAATTTGTCGAGAATATCAATCGCCTGCTTTCGATTCGCCAGCTCGTCCGCTTTCTTTCCTTGCAGCGTGATCAGAGACAGCGCATAAAGCGCACCCGCGTTCACATCATCCGGATACTTCGTGAAAACCCGCCCCATCCAGTCCGAGTACGCTTTCACCCGCGTTGCGTGGCTCAGGTTCGCGTTGTCTTGAAAAAACACGCCCGCCGCCACGATGTACATTCGCTCGCGATCCGTCTGCGCGCGCAATTTTTGCGCCTGCCTCGCATCCTCCAGCCCTTCCTTCAACGTGTCCGCGCTCGGCCAGTCCCACAACTGGTGATACAGCGACATTGCTTTTCCCCAGTACGCGATCGCGCACTTCGGATCCTGTTGCACCACTTCCGTGAACGTCTGCTCCGCCTCCTGATATTGAAATGAGTGCAGCAGCGCCACGCCCTTGTTGAATGTGGATTGCACCGCCGGCGCGCAAGAGGTCGGGAAACTCACGCTTCCCAGCCCGCTGCTTTCCGCCCTCGCTCGCCGCGCCCGAACCGCATGATCCGCCGCGCACGTCGATGAAGCCGAGCTAGCAATCAGAATGATTGCAGACAGAAAAATTACGGGAAGCCGCCAACTCATTTTTTGCATTGCCGTATCACCTCGGTGCAATTCTACCCCTTCCCGTATTAGAGCGCCCCGCCTTTCCCTCGGTCACAATTCACCTCTCCTTCCGGGTGGATCGCCTCTCACTGACCACTGGTTTACCCTGAGGAACGAAGGGCCACTGCTCACTGACCACTGCTCCTATACCCCGGTCCGTACAAAACTTTTCCCGGCAGCGCGTTCGTCATTTTCCCGTCCGCGATCACCGCTACGCCATTCACCAGCACGTATTCCATCCCCACTGAGAATTGATTCGGTTTCTCATAAGTCGCCACGTCGTGCACTTTCGCCGGATCGAACACCACCGCGTCCGCCCACATACCCTTCTTCAACACGCCGCGATCCGTCAAATGCTCCCGCTGCGCCGCCAACGCCGAGAATTTCCGAATCGCGTCCGGCAATGTCAGCAGGTGTTTCTCGCGTACGTACTTGCTGAGAATTCGCGGAAAAGTCCCATAGGCTCGCGGATGATCGTGCTCCTTTCCCAAAATCCCAGTCGGCGAAGTCCCCGAAGCATCGTTATCAATTGAGACCCACGGCTGCTTCAACGCCAGTTCCACGTCCGGCTCGCTCATTCCAAACGTCACCACATCGCTGCGCGCGTTGTCCTTGATCAGCAAATCGAAAATTGCCTTGATCGCATCCTCATGCCACATTTTTGCGACATCCGCGATCGTTTTCCCCTGCAAATTGATCAAATCCGGATTGTTGACCGTCGCGATCAGGATCCCTTGCGGTCCCGCGACTTCCTGCCATTCGTTGTCCCATGTTTTCGTCGGCGTTTCCATATCCTTGCGAATGCGCGCGCGCGTCGCCGGGTCGTGCAATCGCGCGAGCATTTTCACGTCGCCGCCGTCGTGCGCCCACGGTGGAATGTACGCCGCCAAGCCATTTTCCCATGCCGTATACGCATATGTGTCCGCCGAGATGTCCAATCCCTCGCTTCTTGCCTTCTCGATAAACGCCACCACCTGCGGCATTTTTCCCCAGTTCGGTTTCCCGCCCGTCTTCAGATGAAAAATCTCCACCGCTGTGTGTGCCTCGCGCGCGATGCGCGCCGTTTCCGCCAGCGCATCCATTTCGCCATTGCCTTCGTTGCGCATGTGCGTCGCATAAATCCCGCCGTGCTGCGCGCTCACCGACGCCAGCGCAATCAATTCTTCCGTCGACGCGTACGGCGCCGGCGGATACTCCAGCGCGCTCGAAAGCCCCATCGCGCCTTCGCGCATCCCCTCCGCCACCAGTTCCTTCATTTTCGCCAGTTCAGCGGGCGTCGCCGCGCGGTCATCGTCGCCGATCACCACTCGCCGCACCTGCGTCGCGCCCACGTACGTTCCCAAATTGATCCCCAGTCCCTGTTTCTGCAGCCGCGCAAAATACTGGCTGAACGTCCGCCAATCGCACGTAATTTCATAGTGGTCGCACTCGGGCTTGATCTGCTTCAGCGTTGCGTCCGTCTGCGGCCCGACCGTATCTCCCTCGCCCGTAATTTCCGTCGTAATCCCCTGAAAGATTTTCGACGGCACATGCGGATCCACCAACATGGTAATTTCCGACTGGCCCAGCATGTCGATAAATCCCGGTGCGACCACGCGCCCCGCCGCGTCAATTTCCCGCTTCGCATGCGCGTGCGATAAATTCCCAATCGCCGCAATCCGCCCGTCGCGTATCCCAATGTCGCCCGCATACCACGGCGATCCCGTGCCATCAATAATGTGCCCGTTGCGTATCACCACGTCATACTCGCCCGCCTCCGCCGCCACGCCCTGCGCGCGCGCGTTTCGCGCGCCCGAACACGCCAAAATTACAGCCACCGCCGTCGCCCCCAGCGCCACGACCACTGCAGCAATTCGCCTCGCCATTTTCCCTCCGCAAACTCGCAAGTTCGCCATCCATAAATGCCGCCCGAGTATACTCCGGGATTCCTGTTCGCCGACATGTCCGCGTCCGGCGGCGAGGAATTTCTCCTGAATTGTCCGGCTGCAACAATGTGGTGATTTGTACCGATTAGAACGAGGCGCTATCGAGTGTTTTGTTCGAGTTACGGGCAATTCTAATAATTCGCTGTACCGATTAGAATTCTGACTTCTGGTTGCGAACGCACAACGTAACGCTGTAACGCGATTGGGCCTCCACTAATGCAACGAAGCGCCGGAGGCTTGCGCCCCGCCGCGCTTTTCAGTACCGTTGGCATCCGTGAACAAAACTCTCGCAGAGCCTCGGCAAAAGAACACTCTCGTGACGGGCTGCGCTCAGCTTCTCACTCTTCGCGGAGCCGTACCGCGCCGTGGCCGGGCGCTCGGCGATCCCGGAATCATCCGCGATGGCGCGCTCCTCATTCGCGATGGACGCATCGCCGCCGTCGGCCCGCGCCGCCAAATCGAACGCCTCCGCGAATCCCGCCGCGCCCGCAAACTCGACCTCGCCG
>JBOGNJ010000036.1:0-13638 GCA_050746905.1 Candidatus Acidiferrales bacterium | reverse complement strand
CTGCTTTTTGCGACTGCGCCGGCATTCGCGGGCAGCGCTAACTTCTCATTCGGTTTCGGCGGACCCGACGGGACCCTAGGAACAAGCCAAAGCTACGCCTCGAACGGCGCAACGGTCACCGCCTATGGTTATGTTTGTTCGGCGGCGACACCCTCTAGCACCGACACGCTATCGAATTGCTCCGCCACCGCTCTTTTCCAAAAAAGCGATGAACCAAACGAAACGGGCTTGGGCCTCGCGGGTCAAGGTGGAGGCGAAAACGAAATTGGCTGGGACGGCCCGACGGCAGACTACGTGGTGGGGCTTGATGTGAGCAACCTGTTTAATCTGGGTGCAACGTCAATGACGCTTAGTTTCGGTAGCGTGCAGCCCGGCGAAGCATTTGCAGTTCTTGGGTATGCTTCGGATCCCTTCACGCAGAGCAGTTTCGCGCTCACGAACACGAGAGCATGGGTAGGGAACGACGGCTCAACAAATGCACAGATTTTCTCATCGACATTCAGCCTGGATGCGAGTGACGAATATCTTGTTCTGATTTCGCCATGCGACGCCAGCGCCAGCACGACTCTGCCGTGCGGGGGCAATATCACGCTGGATTCGCTGGGGGCGACTTCACCCACACCGGAGCCGGGCACGCTTGGTCTACTGGGAAC
The DNA here is from genome assembly GCA_050746905.1 of Candidatus Acidiferrales bacterium. GTDB lineage: Bacteria > Acidobacteriota > Terriglobia > Acidiferrales > UBA7541 > DAHUXN01. Next base: position 12,985 of record JBOGNJ010000036.1, on the reverse strand, counting down.
TGGTTTGCTGGTGTTCGGATTCGCGCTGCGCCGTCGCTTCGCGAATCACTCGATATAGTCCTCCTATTACCAATTTTCTTTTTCCGCTTTGTCTTAAACGCCGGGCCGTTCCGGTCCGGCCTTTTTGCGTTCCCCATAGAGGTTCCGACTTAATATCTACGATCTTAAAGTCACGGCAAGACGCTACTCCGTATTCGACAGAATTTCCTAAAATTGCGCAGCGTGGGTCCGAACAGTGAATATGTTTGCGCACATTCGGTAGGAATCACGGGCACTAACACGTAAAGGCTTTATTGTTCAGTAGTTTAAGAATGTGCTTCGAGATCCAAAGTTTGGTGCACTACATGCATGGTACCAAGCTGGGTAGGACGACAATCCAGGGAGGCTTTTATCATGAAGGCAAAGTTTGCAACGATGATTTTGGCAGGGATGTTTTTCGCGGCAGCGCCGGTCTTCGCAAGCGGCGTGAACTTCGACTTCTCAACGCCCGCTGGTGCGCTCGGAGTTTCGCAGACGTACACGTCGAACGCCGTGACCATCACGGCATACGGATTTTCAGGGTGTTCCGGCGGAATCACTGTGGCTCTTACCAACTGCTCCAGGAACGATCTTTACGGCAAGACCTCGGGCGGCGACGAAAACGGATTGGGATTGACGGGAACCAGCGATTTTGAAATTGGGACGAACCAGATGGTCCAGCTTGATCTTACGAATCTGATCAACGCAGGTGCTACTTCCGTGACGCTGCAGATCGGAAGCGTGCAGTCCGGCGAAGGATATGACATCTGGGAAGGCAGCACGTTGGGATCATCGGGTTCGCTCGTTCTAACGAACGGACAGCTCGACGAAACGCCTTTCACGGTCAGTCTCAATAGCAACGATCCTTACCTGGGTGTCAGCGCTTACGCCGATGATGTCCTGCTGAGTTCCATGGCTGCTTCACCGACGCCGGAACCGGGGTCACTTGCTTTGTTTGGCACGGGTTTGCTGGCGTTTGGATTTGGACTTCGCCGACGTTTCGCGAACCATTCAGCATAGTCTTAACAGCCCGCTTATTTGCTTTGCCTTCACGCCGGACCGTCCTCTCCTTCGGTCCGGCGCTTTCTTTTAACCCCACCACGAAAAAAAATCCCGCGTAGTCAAACAATCCGCAGGGCCGCGCTCCGCGCGCTCCATCGATAGAAAAGAGAAAGCCCGCGCGTGGTAGAACCCGGAGAAGACCGGGCCGCGCGGGCCTAAGAAGACAGTTATACTTCCTATCTACTCCTGTTCAGTTGCGAAGGCAAGCGGTTAAGCTAGAAAGGGCGAAAGTGGATCTGCAGATCGATTCGGAACATGGGGTACTAATTGGTAGGGCGCACTTCCGTTGACAAGGTTGTTGGCGGCACTGCGAACGAAACGAGCAGCACTAAAAGACACCACCCGCCTGTCACCAAGCAACTTTCCGGTAACGCCGTTGCTCGTCCAGTTACTGCACTGGATCTCAGGTTTGGCGTACAACACCTTGGTCTTAATCACTTGCGTACTTAGCGTGCGACGCGCCCGAATCTAGCTCGGCAGGTAATATATGTGTTGTAAAATCCCGGCGTCGAGATTCTCGGCGAGTCTCTGACAAAGTCGCGCCCCAAATTTGTTTCCAGAGTCACACGCAGGAGGATCCGGATGACGCTCCTTTCCCCGATTGTTTTCCAGAAGCCCGTTGCGAAGGCCTTACACCCGACGAGCTTCCAGCGGCCACGACTGCGCGCCGCGTTGCGCAACGCTTGCCTGTTCGCGACCGCAGCCGTCCTGGTCCCGGCCATGTTCACCATACCGTCTATGGCTCAGAACCGTTCGGCGGCCGACAAAACGGAGGGCGTCCAAATTCTGCTGCTCGGAACGAAAGGCGGGCCCCCGTTGGATAGGGATCGCTCCGAGCCTTCGAGCCTGCTGATCGTGGACGGCCGCCCGTACCTGATCGACTGCGGCATCGGAACGATGCGACGCCTGCTCGACACTGAAGTGCGCTCCGAAACGATCCGAACGATCTTCATCACCCATCTTCATTCGGACCACGATCTCGGCCTGGTGGACGTGATGGCCAATGATGTCGTCTACCTGGATGGTGCTCAGGGCGCCGCGCACACCATCGACATCTACGGACCACCGCAGACAGCACAATTCGTGAAGTTTGCCTACAGCTACATTCGAATCCCCTCGGCCGTCTTCGCGGCGGACGGTCTCAGCTCTGCTAACCCGGCCAATCCTTTCAGGACGCACGAAATTGACCGTGCCGGCTTGGTCTATCAGGACGACAAGATTCGTGTAACCGCCGCGGAAAACACGCACTACAAGCTCATGTCGGCGAAAGACCGCGCGCGGATGAAATCGTATGCCTACCGCTTCAATACGCGGTACGGCGCGATCGTCTTCACCGGCGACACCGGCGTGAGCGATGGCGTGGCGCGGCTAGCCAAGGGAGCGGACGTGCTTGTCTCCGAAGTGATCGATATCCCCGCGATCGCGAAGCTTGTGGGCCGGATGTCCACGCAGAATCACTGGACACAGCAGCGCAGGGACGCCTTGATGGCGCACATGAAATTCGAGCATCTGCCTATGAAGGACGTGGGCGAGATGGCAACCAAGGCGGAAGTCAAATCCGTGGTGCTGCACCACTACTCGCCAGTCGAAGACGCGGCGATTTATGTTTCCGGCGTGAAGAAATATTATTCGGGGCCGGTATTCGCTGGCAAAGACCTCGCGCGCTACTGCCTCGGCACGCCGGATGCCAGTCGGGCTGGGGCTCATACGCTCAGATCATGCCCTTGACGGAACATTGAACCAGGCTGGCTAAGAGCGCCTTTCCGCGCGGCAGGCACTCGACTCTGTGGGGTTCGAGAAACTGAAGTCCTGTGTAATCGCCTAACCGTACATTTGCCCGAAACAGCTGCGCGCGCAAAAGTCCAGCATGACCGACCAAGACTTCTTGATCGGGAAAGCGGTTTCGCACTACCGCATCGTCGAAAGACTCGGTGGTGGCGGCATGGGCGTTGTGTACAAAGCCGAGGACACCAAGCTCGGCCGCATGGTTGCGCTGAAATTCCTTCCCGAGGAAACCGCGCGCGACAGGCAAGCGCTCGGACGTTTCGAGCGAGAAGGGCGCGCCGCCTCCGCGCTCAATCATCCGAACATCTGCACGATTTACGATTAAGTATGAAGAGAACTATCGCCCTTAGAGAGAGACAAAGAAGGCGCCGTCGGACTGTAAGTAGCCGTGAGCCATGTTGGGTGTGTTGAACGCGGCGGCAGGACGGCCGAAGCGGTCGAGGAGAATCAGGCCACCCGTGGCGTGCGTGCGGCGCGCGAGGAGTTTAATGCACTCATTCGCGGCAACGTCCGGCGCGACACCGTTGTTGAGGCGGTCTACCGCGGTCTTTGCCATGACGATTTTCATTATCGCTTCGCCGTCGCCCGTGCATGAGATGCCGCCCGCTTCCGCGTCGGCGTAACAGCCGCAGCCGATGAGCGGTGAGTCGCCAACACGCCCTGGAAATTTACAGCAGGTTCCCCCTGTAGAAGTCCCCGCGACGATTCGGCCCTGCGCGTCGCGCGCCACAGCGCCGACGGTGCCATGCTTGTGGCCGAAGTGAAATTCAGAGGAGTGATTCCGTTCCCGGCAATGTTCCCAAGCCCTGCGCTCGCGCTCAATCAGAAGCTCGGACGGGTCGCACAGCGCGACGCCGTTTTCCTGCGCGAACAATTCCGCGCCCGCGCCGGCGAGCATCATATGCTCGCTCGATTCGAGAATCTTGCGCGCGAGGCGAATGGGATTCTTGATGCGCTCGACGGCGGCGACCGCGCCGGCCTTCAGGCTTGCACCGTCCATGATGATTGCATCGAGTTGAACGCGACCGTCGCGATTCAGATGCGCGCCGGTGCCGGCGTCGAATGTCACGTCATCTTCAAGAACGATGATGGCGGCTTCCACAGCGTCCATCGCGGCGCCGCCGCGCGAGAGGATTTCGCAACCGGCTTCGAGCGCGTGACGAATGCCGGTTCGGCAATCGGAAATCGCGGCGGGAGGAATATCCCACGCGCCGCCATGAACAATCAGGGAAAATTTCGGGGAATTCACGTCAGAACGCGAGGCCCAGGAAAATTAGCACCGGACCGACCACGATCATCAGGCTCAAGCCAAGCGCCAAACGCAAGACATGTTCGCGGCCCACGCCGAACCGCGAAAACTTAATCGGCTGAAACTCACGACGCGGCCGATCCAGCGCAGCGCGGAAAATTTTCAGATACGTCTCGAGCCAGAAGAAAATCTCGCGGCGCGATTGCCAGAGCAAATGAAATCCCGCGAGAATCACGATAATGCCGACGAGCGCCAGCGGGCCATGCACGTTCATGCTCCCCGCTTTGCGGCGCGAGCGAGCAGGTCGCGCAAGCGGTTGTCGGAGTTAGGCCCAACCTGCGGCTGCGGCTCAGGGCGAGATTCGATGGGCGATGGGGCAAACGGAAGCGCCGTCTGCTGCGGCTGCGAAAGGGCCGGCGGAGGCGCGTCCGCGATTTCCCTGTCCATCGCGGGGCGGCGTCCCTCCGTCTGGTTCCACGTGTGCCGGATACGATGAATCACCGTGAGATTCGGGCCAATGGCCAGGATAAACAGCGCGATGGGCACCCGATTCACCAGCGCGCCGAGTATCAGCAGTGCAAGACGTTCAGGGCGCTCCCAAAAACCGACGCGGCACCGCTCAATCAACGATTCCGCGCGCGCCTGAGAATAGCTGACCATCACCGCGCCGGCCATCGCGAAGCCGGTGACGAGCGCGTACAGGAAACGATTCACCGTTGCGTAGTAGACGAGGAGTCCGAGAAATATTGCAAGATCGGCGTAACGGTGTAGCACGGATTTGAGGAAGGCTCCGAAGAAATCCGTCCGCGGCTGGCGGTGAGCGAGAGGCCGCGCCAACAAATCGCAAAATGCAGCGGGAATCATGACGAGTCCAGCCGTGGCAAAACGGCCGGCGCCGAAAAAAATTCCCGCGACGAGACAACACGTAAAACCAACCAGCGTTAACAAACTTGCCGGGATGCGAGCTTTATCCAGGATGGCTGCTGCCCGGTCGAGCAGCCAACGAAACGGCCGGCTGACAGTTTCCATGCGCATTTTGGCGGCGCTCACCTGTTCCCAAGTTTCTGTTATCTGCATTTATACATCGTCGTAGATTGTCGAAAGATGCGTGACTTCAAATTCCTTAATGCCTGCCGGGGTTTGGACCCGGATCTCGTCGCCCGCCTTCTTGCCGAGAAGCGCGCGGCCAATGGGCGAAGAAGTGGAAATCATGCCCTTGGCGGCATCTGCCTCTTCGGCGGTCACGAGCTTGTACTCCGTTTCCTGCGACTTTTTCAAGTCGAGCAGGCGCACCGTTGAACCGTATGCGGCGCGATCTCGCGGAAGATTCTCGAGGTTCAGCATGGAAATTTCGGCCATGCGCGCGTGCAACTGGCCCAGCCGGGCGGAAACGAAAGATTGGCGCTCCTTGGCGTACTTGTACTCGGCGTTCTCCTTGAGATCGCCGTGTGCGCGCGCCTTCATCAGCTCCTTGGGCAGGTCCGTGTGCAGCTCGTGGTCGAGCAGCGCGATTTCTTCCTGAAGCTTTTTTTTAAGTCTTTCAGCGACGTCAGCCATTTTGCTTTTCTTTGCGCGTGAATGGGAGTCCCGAGATCGCTTCGATCTCCCGCCGGATGTGGCTTTTCTTCGCAAGGATCCCGAAAGATTACCGTTTACCCCTGAATTATAGAGGATTTTACGTGCGCGCCGCAATGCGCAGAATCGAGTATGTCCGGCGCGCGCGTGGCGTATGTGGCGGGCGCGGCGCGTGGGCGAACAACGCCAGGTTCAGGCGCCTATGCTTACGGAAGCCAACGTCAGGCGTATGAATAATACAGGCCAAGAGTTTGAAGTCTAAGGCCTTTCACCGATAGACCCCAACACAGCACCAGCATATCGTTTGCGGGATATTTTGTGATGCGTGGGAGAACCGCCGGTACCGAGGCGCGGCGCATAGGACCCGTTCCCATTGGACTACCTGCCTGGTTGGATGAAGTCGGCCCCCGGAAATTGCACTGAGAAATGACCGCGAATTCGGACCTGTGCTGCGGAAGTGACCTGGCAATGCGAGGAGGAACATAAACATGCTGTTAATTTTGGCCGTCATTCTCATCATCGCGCTGGTCGGCAGCCTTCCCACTTGGCCGCATAGCAGGTCGTGGGGTTACTACCCCAGCGGAGGCTTGGGCCTCGTCCTCATAATTATCCTGGTTCTTTTTTTGGCCGGCCGTTTGTGATCCCTCAAATGTTGCGTTGGACGATTGTTTTCCTGGTGGTCGCGATCATAGCGGGGATTTTGGCGTTTGCGGGACTTGTGGCGGCCGCCGCGGGAATCGCGAAGCTGTTGTTTTACCTGTTCCTGATTCTTTTCCTGATCTCGCTAATAGCAGGTTTCGTTCGGAGACCCGCAGCCAAGTAATTCGAGAGTCCGGTAAGACGGTTTGTTGAAATGGTAAATTGAAGTTACTCCTGAGGAGGAAAAATGAAACTGAATAAATTATTGCTCTGCGTCGTACTTACCGCGTTTACTGCTTCGGCGGGATTCGCGCGCGGCAATAACAATCCACCAAAGCCAAAGTCCGAGGTGCGAACCATCACCGGGTGCCTATCGCAAGGCGAGAGCGCCGGCGAATTCACCCTCACGGGCGAAAATGGGAGCACGTGGGAAGTTCGCAGCAGCCGCGTAACCCTTGCGAAGCACGTGGGCCATACGGTTACAGTTACCGGCGTGGTTCGGAACGCCATGGCTCACAACATGAAAGAAGATGCCAAGGACGCAGCGGCCGATGCCGACCTCAAGAAGGACAACGCGGAACACGGCCATCTGACGGTGACGCGCCTGAAGATGGTTAGCGAGTCGTGCCAGAAGTAAAATAGCAATTGCAAGCGAACGGTGGGGTGCTTAGTTAACTTGGGTTTTTGAGCTTCAGACGGTTCTTGTTCTCTTCGAGAAACGCGCGGAGTTCATCAGCGGAGTTGAGCAGGCGCACCCACTGTTCGTAGTAAAGCGTCACGGGGAAACGGCCGAGCCCGTAGACACTGACGCCTCCTTTCTCGCCCACCTTGAATTGCAAACCACCGGGCGTCTTCGATCCGGTTTGCTTTTCAAGTTCGGCGATGCGCGCCAGCAACTCTTCTTTGCTTGGTTCTGCCATCGGATTCACTCCAGCGAAATGTTGCGAAGATGATTTCGGGTCTGTCTGTGTTCAGGTCTAGGCTCCGATTTCCTTGTGGGTCTTCTTCGAATGCGACAAGGGTCTGCAAAAAAATACACAACGGACGAAAAATTCTGGCGGAGAGGGGGGGATTCGAACCCCCGGTAGGGATTTTGTCCCTACAACGGTTTAGCAAACCGCCGCCTTCAGCCTCTCGGCCACCTCTCCGCAGTCACATGACACGGGCTGGCGCACAGTATAGCATTCGCCCGCGGCGGATTCGCACGCTTTTCGATTGAGCATCAACGCGCGCTTCCGTGCGGCGGCCAGCGGCATCGCGATGTAGACTGGTGCGGTTTGTCGCGGGAGGCGCGGCTGAACGTATCGGCCAATGAATATATCCAGCGTCGCGAAGCGCGGCTGAAGGTGCGCGCCGAACGCGAACGAGTTCATCTGCGCATCGGAAACTTCAAGCTAATGGTGATTGCGGCGGGCCTAGTCCTCGCCTGGTTTTCGCTTATAGAAAATGAGGCGTCGGATTACTGGATGATTCTTCCCGTAGCAGTTTACGTCGCGCTGGCCGTGTGGCATGAGCTTGTGATTCGCGCGAGGACGCAGGCAGAACGAGCCGTGGCGTTTTACGAGCGAGGCCTGACGCGGATCGAAGACCGCTGGGCGGGAACAGGCGAAGCCGGAGAGCGATTCCGCGACGCCAAACACCTCTACGCCGACGATCTGGATTTGTTCGGCGCCGGAGGATTATTTCAATTGCTTTGTTCGGCGCGCACTCCAATGGGCGAGGAATGGCTGGCTCGTTGGTTGCTTGCGCCGTCGGCCGTCGCGGCGATTCACGAAAGACACGAACTCATCGCAGAGCTGCGCGAAAAAATCGACTTGCGCGAGGATGCGGCCCTGAAAGGCGAAGGTCTGCGCGCCGAACTGAACCCGCAGGGACTGGCTGCCTGGGCCGAAGGCACGGCGGATCTGGTAAGTCCGTTTCTGCGAGGCGTGGTGGTGGTGCTCGCAGTCGTGTGTGTTGCCACAGTTGTTGCCTGGGCGGTGACGGGCGAAGTGCTCTCGTTTCTGATCGCGCTGCTTGTGAACTTAGGCGTATATGCATGGCTCAAGAAACGAGCCGATGCCGCGATGAAGGGTTTCCAGTGCAACGAAGATGGCCTGACGCTCTTCGCGGAGATTCTGAAGCGCATCGAAGACGAACCGTTTTCTTCCTCGCGGCTGCGGCATTTGCAGGAGGAGTTGAAAACCGGCGGAGGCGAACCGGCTTCGACGGCGATGCGGCGTTTAGCGCGCGTGGTCACGTGGATTGATGCGCGCGACAGTTATTTCATGAAGCTGATCGAACTGCCGATCCTCTATTCGCTGCAACTGGGATTCGTCGTGGAGGCGTGGCGAAGACGATGGCGGGGACGCGTGCGCGCTTGGGTTGACGTGGTGGGCGAGATGGAGGCGCTGCTGTCCCTCGCGGCGTATGCGTATGAGCATCCCGACGATCCTTTTCCTGTTTTTCTCGCACCTCCTCCCGAACGCCCTCAAACGGTGGGAGACACAAAGCCGGGACATTTTGCCGGCGAAGAGTTGGGGCACCCCTTGCTGGCGGCATCGCGCTGCGTGCGGAATTCGGTGCGAATGGATGCGAAAACGCGCGTACTGCTCGTGAGCGGATCGAATATGTCCGGCAAGAGCACGCTGCTGCGGACTGTGGGGATCAACGTGGTGCTGGCGATGGCGGGCGCGCCGATTCGAGGAAAATCGCTGCAATTGTCGGCGCTGGCGCTGGGGACGCGAATTCGCAGCACGGATTCGTTGCAGGAGGGACGCTCAAATTTCTATACGGAAATTCTGAGGATACGGCAAGTCTTCTTGCTGTCGGAAGAAAAGCTGCCGCTGCTGTTTCTCTTTGACGAATTGCTCGAAGGGACGAATTCGCACGACCGGCAAATCGGCGCGGAGGCTCTGCTGCGCTCGCTCATTGGCCGTGAGGCGATCGGCATGGTCACGACGCACGATCTGGCGCTGACGGAAATCGCGGCGTCGCTCGACGGTTCGATGCGCAACGTCCACTTCGAGGATCAGATCACAGCCGGAGAGATGCGTTTCGACTACAAACTGAGAGATGGCGTGGTGCCGAGGAGCAACGCGCTGGAACTGATGCGTTGGATCGGGCTGAGAGTGTGAAGGACGAACTGTACTTTTCTGAAACATTCCCAAATTGAAAATGTTTTTCTTGCTGCGCGCGAAAACGGCGGCTAGCATAGCGCGCGATGCCGCTGGCCATTGAATACATAAGGAGAATGCGAGGCGGCGCGCAGTCGCATCTGATGCGTTGCGAGGATGAGAACTACTACGTTGTGAAGTTTCAGAATAATCCGCAGGGAACCCGGATTCTGGCGAACGAATTGCTTGGAACAAGATTGGCGGCGCGGATTGGCCTGCCCGTTCCGGGGGCCGCGACGGTCGAGGTGCGCCCGGAGATGGTGGCGCTGACCGAGGATTTGGTGATTCAGCTGGGGCGCGGGCGTATACCGTGCGCGCCGGGGCTGGAATTCGGCTCGCAGTACCCCGGAAATCCGGCGGCGACCGTAGTGTACGATTTTCTGCCGGACGACCAACTGCGCGACGTCGAGAATCTTTCCGATTTCGCGGGGATGATGGTATTCGACAAATGGACATGCAACACGAACGGGCGGCAGGCGATTTTCCTGCGTGAACGCGGCGCGCAGCGCTATCGTGCCATCATGATCGACCAGGGATTCTGTTTTAATGCGGCGGAATGGAATTTTCCGGATGCGCCGCTGCGGGGAATCTATGCCCGCTCTCGAGTCTACGAGCGCGTGCGTGGCTGGGACGCATTTGAGCCGTGGCTCGAACGTGTTGAGAGGCGCATCACCGAAGATGTGCTCGACGAGATCGCGAGGGAGATTCCGCCCGAGTGGTACAATTTCGACCAGAACGCGCTCTACCGCATGATGGAGCAACTCTTGTGCCGGCGAAAACTGGTGCGCGAGTTGATCGAGAGCGCCTGGAAATCTTCGCGGACGCCGTTTCCCAACTGGACGTGAACCATGCCTGAGACGAATCGAATCGCCATGAGCTACCGCGTGCTTCGCTACACGCCGAATTTGATCCGCGACGAGTGGGTGAATATCGGCGTACTGCTCGAAGACCCGAAGAAGCAACGGGCGCGCGCGCGATTGATCGAGGAAACATCCGAACTGGCGCGCGTGCACAGGCTGCATCCCAACGCGGATGACAATCTTCTTCGCGCGCTGCCCGGCGAGTTCGACGTGCAACTGGCGGCCACGGGCGCGAGCACGGCGTGGATCGAGAAGATGGAGCAGACGCTGTCGAACACGTTGCAATTCAGTCCCCGACAGGCGGTCTTCGCGGAGGATTTCGACGCGGAACTGGACCGGCTGTATCACGACCACGTCGCTCCGCCCGCGCGGCAGGGCCGGGCCGCGGCGATAGTCGAAAGCACGCGCGCATGGATTCGCATGCGACTGAATGATGTGTTCCGGCGGCACAGGATTCTGGCGAAGATGGAGAAAAACGTGAAGGTCGAGAGGTTCACGCAGCCGGGCGACCCGATGCGCATCGACTACGCGTATCGCTACAACGGAACGCGCGGCTATTTGCAGGCACTATCGCTCGCGCGCGACCCCGCGCAGGCAAAAGTGCTGGCATATACAGCTGGATGCATTCGCGCACAACAGTCAAACGCGGAATTTACTGCGATTACCGAGGTTGCTCCGCTGCGGGAAAACGAACGGCACCAGTTCATCGTGCGGCTCTTCGACGAGCAGAAAATCACGATTGTGCCATTGCCACAGGTCGAAATGTTCGCGGAGCGTTTGCGGCAGCGGCTGCCAGGATAGTCAACAATTAGCACCCGAGAGTCGACCGCTTCAGGAAATGGCGGACCTGCATAGCGGAAGAGGAAACGTCAAAATCCGCACCCTTAAAAACCAAAGGGTGCGGCACCCACGTAGGAAACGATGTAACCTTGGGAGAAGCCCCCAAATGATATACTCTCGGTCATCTGCAACAGGCAAGAAAATCCTGTGCGCCACCCGCCGACTAGCGCTGCTCGCGATATCTATCGCTGCAGTCGCACTTGTCCAGTCATGTGGCAAAGGTCACCAATCGTTTTATCCGTCTCTCGCTGATGCAAGAAAGGCGGGTGAAATAGATCGCGGTTGGATCCCCGATTACTTCCCCCAGAGTTCGCATTCGATCCACATATTACATGACCCGGAGTCTCCGAGGACTTGGTGTGCGTTCGAATTTTCGCCAGCTGACTTTTACGCGCTGCAAAGAAATCTTACGCATATTGACAGATTGCCAGCACGCGTCAGAGATCTGGACGATCCTAATGAACCATGGTGGCCGGATTTTTTGGTGGGCAACCTCAATCTTGCCGAAATCCACCGGCGCGGATTCAGTGTCTACGTTGTCATAGAGCAGGAAACGGAATCCAGTACATCTCCGTTGCTCTTTGTAATTGATTCGGTGAATGGACGTGGATTCTTCTATCGCCCTCCCGGTTAGTGAACGTCAACGCACGACGACCACGAACATCGTTACACAGTCTCTAAAGGTCGTATCGATCTCAGTCGCGCCCGGAACTGTGGGTGACCTGTCCCCAAAGTTTGCGCAGTGGATCATACGACGTTTGAACCTCCTGAGCTTATAGCTTCTGCTTGTGGCAGTTGTCCGAATGGCGGCGCGCAGGGAGCCGAAGGCGACCGGAGAGCCGTCATTCGGCGCGCGAACGCGCTTGGCGTCTCGTAAGTCTCGGTCACTCGTCACTGACCTTCGCTGATGCGATCGGAATCCGGTTTGCAAACAGCAACTATGAGGATAAGGAGCAAAAGAATTGCCGAAGAGGCCCAAAAAAACAGGTTGGCGAAGTAATATCGGAAGTCAAGCAGCGCAGCAAGGGGACCAAGCATCCAGAAGGCAATAACGATGAAACCGGCCTTGTTCCTAAAGTTCGACAATTTGTATGCCCCCAACCATACGGCGCACCCGATGGCGAAGACGCCTGCGGCAAGGGACTGCTGCAGAAGTCCTTCCGCTGATTCGAGGCCCCCAATTAGTGTGGCAGTTCCAACTCACCACGCGATAAAGAAAATCCAGCCCGCAATTCTATTACGACCCGCCTCGTTGGAAGGAATTCCCAAAGTTACTCGCATCTTCGCTTGTCCAGGATAGTCACTGCGCTAGTAGCTGAGTGTTTGAACCACCTTGACAGCATGAAAGACTTAAAGTTCTGCAGCGGCGGGTGGCACACCCAAATGACTGCCTTCGAAGATTTAACCGAAACTGGCGGGCGGCCAAGATTGGGCGGGCTGAACACCGGCGTCTAGTGATGACTCGACTTAAATGTGAGGGTGCCGCATCCTTTGCGCTCTTTGCAAAGGGTGCGGTTTCTGAGTTTGTCCGCGTTAGCAGAACCAAACCGTGAGCGTGTGACACTCATGCGTACGATGCCACGAATCCCGCAACTGTCACGAAATTGTCACAGTAAACGGCGCAAAACAGGCAAAAATAGGGCAATTCCAGAAAAAAAATTTCGCTGCATCTGACGGCTGGCAAAGGGATTTCGTTGGATTTTCCGTCAGTTACAAAAACGGCGGTTTAGCGTTTCAAGGGTGCGGGTTTTTGACTCCGCACCCACGTCTGGGAGCACTATGTGGAACTCGGCACACACACG
>JBOGNJ010000035.1:0-8514 GCA_050746905.1 Candidatus Acidiferrales bacterium | reverse complement strand
GCGGTAATGGGCATCCGTAAAATGCGGAACAGAAACCTTTAGGTGCGGAGGCGGATGATGGGGACGCTGATGCAGGATTTGCGGTATGCGGTACGGATGCTGGGGAAGGCTCCTGGGTTTACGGCGATTGCCGTGTTGACGCTGGCGCTGGGGATTGGCGCGAACACGTCGATTTTTTCCGTAGTGTATGCGGCCTTGCTGCGGCCGTTGCCCTATACCCAACCCAACCGCCTGATGACCCTCAGCGAAGCCCGCCACGCGCAAGACGCTTACTGGGATGCCTCGTATCCTGATTATCTGGACTGGGTCAAGCAATCGAAAACCTTCCAGTCCATCAGCGGCGTCAGCAATGACGGCTTCGTCTTTCGCGGCGCCGCCGGCTCACAACTGCTCTTCGGTGCGCAAGCCACCACGAATTTCTTCTCGACCCTCGGCGTCAAACCCATCCTCGGCCGCGATTTTGCCGCCGGCGAAGATATCATCACCTCCAGCAGCGATTCCGTAGGCCCGAAGGTCGCGCTGCTCACTTACAATTTCTGGCAGGCGCAGTACGGCGGCGACCCGCACGTCGTCGGCCGCGCCATGCAGCTCGACGCCAACAGCGTCACCATTATCGGTGTGCTGCCGCGCGAATTCGAATTTGCGCCCACGGGCGACGCCCAAATCTGGGTGCCGATGCACCTCGGCCCGGCCATGGCCGCTCGCCGCAACCTCCGCTGGATGCGCGTCATCGGCCGCCTTACTCCCGGCGTTACGCTCGCGCAGGCGAAAACGGAAATGGATTCCATCAATGCGCGCTTGGCCGCCGCCTACCCGCAGGCCAACGCGGCAATTCAAATCCGCATGGTCTCGCTGCGTGAACGCGTCGTCGGGCAAGTCCAGCCGCTGCTCCTGATTCTTTTTGGCGCGGTCGCCTTCGTCCTGCTCATCGCCTGCGCCAACGTCGCCAACTTGCTCATGGTTCGCGCCGCCGGCCGCAGAAGGGAATTTGCCATTCGCGTGGCGCTGGGTGCCAGTCGCTCCCGCCTCATCTCGCAGATGCTCACCGAAAGCCTGATCCTCTCGCTGGTCGGAGGCGCTCTCGGTTTTCTCGGCGCTCAGTGGGGAACCCCGCTCCTGATTGCCGCCATCCCGCGAGCGCAGCTCGACGCCATGCCATTCTTGCGCGACGCGCACGCCAGCCCCGCGGTTTTCGCTTTTCTCTGTGCCGTCGCCGTGCTCACGGGAATTTTATTCGGCCTCGCGCCCGCGTGGCAAGTTTCCCACGAACGCGTGAGCGATGCCCTCAAAGAGGAGACCAACACGTCGGCGGGCGGCGTTCGTACACGCCTGCGCGACGCTCTGGTGGTCATCGAAATTGCTTTTTCGCTGGTGCTGCTGGTGAGCGCCGGACTTATGATCAGAAGCCTCGACGCGTTGCTTCACCGTAATCCCGGCTTCGACACGCAAAATCTCCTGACCTTCGCGGTCAACCTTCCGGACAATTCTTATCCAAAGGATCCGGATTACATTCGCTTCGACAAAGCGTTCACCGGCCGCCTCCGCGGCACGCCGGGCGTCCTGGGCGTCGGCAACACCAGCATCGTTCCGCTCACCGGCGGCGGGAACACGGTGCGGTTCGTCATCGAAGGTCAGCCTGTGGCCACGGGGCACGAAGGTGAGAGCAGCATCCGCGACGTTTCGTCCGATTATTTTTCCACCCTGAAGATTCCGCTTCTCGCGGGCCGCTTTTTCGATGACGCCACCGACTCGCCAACCGCGCCGAAACATGCCATCGTCAATGAGGCTTGGGTAAAGACGTATCTGCACGGCAAAAATCCCATCGGCGCGCGTTTCAGGTTCACCATGTCCGCCACGCAGCCGTACCGAGAGATCGTCGGCGTTGTCGGCAACATCGCCGACGCTGAACTTGACAGCGCGGAGGAGCCCGCGCTCTTCTTGCCGTTTTCGCAGGACGCGAACTCGTACATCAATTATGTGATCCGCGCCGCCGGAAACCCCGCCGCCGCTCTTGGCGAGGTGCGCGAAGCCTTGCATCACACCGACTCGCAGTTGTTCCCCGTTCAGCCGCTCACCATGGGCCAGATCATCCAGCAGTCGCCGTCGGTGTTTTTGCGGCGCTACCCGTCGTATCTGATTGGGAGCTTCGCCGTGCTGGCGCTGATTCTGGCGACGATCGGGTTGTACGGATTGATTTCGTATTCGGTGTCGCAGCGGACGCGGGAACTTGGGATACGCATCGCACTTGGTGCGCAGCAGTGGGACGTGATGCGTCTGGTGATGGGACACGGAGCGCGGCTGGCGCTGATCGGAGTTGCGATCGGGATTGCGGCGGGGCTGGCGCTGACGCAACTGATGAAGAGTTTGCTTTTTGGAGTGAGCGCGGCCGATCCGATGACATTTGCGGGCGTGGCGATTTTGCTGACCGTTGTTGCCGTCGCCGCGTGCTACATTCCGGCGAGGCGCGCGATGCGCACGGACCCGATTGTGGCGTTGAGGTATGAGTGACAAGTGATCAGTGAAAGGCGAAGACTGAAAAGGCGAAACCCGGCACCGAAAAGCGAAACTCGAAAAGTGAAATATCCCGCCCCTGCCTGCCCGCCACGGCGGGCAAGCGGCAGGCAGGCTTCGCAAGTACGGCTCAGGATGGGGCATCCGAGAAGGCCAAAGAAACGCGCGGCGGAGGTGGAACATGAACACGCTGATGCAGGATTTGAGGCATGCGGTGCGGATGATGGCGAAGGCTCCGGGGTTTGCGGCGATTGCGATTTTGACGCTGGCGCTGGGGATTGGCGCGAACACGGCGATTTTCAGCGTGGTGAACACGCTGTTTTTGCATCCGCCGGGCGTGGCGCATCCGGAGCAGGTGGTGGTGCAGCGCGTTCGCTACTCCAAGCTTGGTTTGAAAAACATTCCCGTGTCCGTACCGGATTTTACGCGGATGCGTGACAGCAAGCAGGTTTTTGCTTCGGCGGCGCTCGAGACCGAGATGGATTTCAACTATACGGCGGGAGACTGGCCGCAAAAACTGCAAGGCGCGCAGGTGTCGTGGCAGTGGTTCGATGTGTTCGGGGCAAAACCGATTCTGGGGCGCGTATTCACGGCAGAAGAGGATCAACCGAACGCGAATCGAGAAGTGGTGCTTTCGTATGGCACGTGGCAACGGTGGTTTGGCGGCGATACGAATGTGATTGGGCGGACGATTCAACTGAACGAGCAGCCGTATCGCATTACCGGCGTGATGGGGCCGCAATTCCACTGGCCAAATCCGCGCGTGGAACTGTGGGCGCCGCTGGGGCTGCCGGCGGAGGCTTTTAATGTTAACAATACGTTCAACGAAAGTTATCTCGCGGTGGCGCGCTTGCAGCCGGGCGTCTCGTTCGCGCAGGGCAGCGCGTATATGGGAGTGCTCTCGAAGCGCTTTACGAATAACCAGGTGAAGAATTACGCGGAGGCTTCGCAGTGGGGCATGTTCATGATGCCGCTGACGGACTTTGTCTTCGGCAATCTGCAAACGCCCATCCTGATTCTTACCGGCGCCGTCGCATTTGTTCTGCTGATTGCCTGCGCGAACATCGCGGGGCTTCTGTTGGCGAAGGCGGCGGGGCGTTCGAAAGAATTGGCGGTGCGCGCGGCGCTGGGCGCATCGCGAGCGCGACTGATGGGGCAAGCACTCGGCGAAAATCTAGCGCTTGGCGTGTTGGGAATTCTGGCGGGCCTGATTGTGGCGGAAGTAGGGCTGAAGGCGCTGCTCTTTGCCGCGCCGCAGGAAATGGTTACCGGGATGACGTTTTCACTGGACGGATACGTGCTGGGGTTCACGGCGATTGTCGGGATCGTGGCCGTCGTAATTTTCGGCAGCGTGCCGGCGTGGCACATGTCAAAGGTCAATCCGTATGACGCGCTACGTGAGTCGGGGCGCTCGGCGACGGGGAGCCGGGGACGGCAGAAATTCCGGTCGCTGCTTGTGGCGGGAGAATTGGCGTTGGGACTGGTGCTGCTTGCGGGGACGGGATTGCTGCTGAAGAGTTTGGCGCGAATCGGGGATGTGAATCCAGGGTTTCAGGCGCATGGGGTGATGACGGCGGCGCTTGCGTTGCCTCAGCAGCAGTACAACACGCCGGAAAAACAATTCTCGTTTTTCCGCAGCGTCCTCGACCGGCTGTCGCACGCGCCGGGAGTGAAGGATGCCGGCGCGGGATACGGGCTACCGTTCGCAGGCGGGAATTCCTCCGCTTCGTTTGGAATCGAGGGTCGGACCGTGCCACCCGACGACCCTGGGCCTCACGGCAATATCCGGATTGTCACGCCGGGATATTTCACTGCGCTGGGCATCCCTCTGAAAAGGGGGCGGAACTTCACGGAGGACGACAGGCAAGGCTCGCAGCCGGTCGCGATCATTGACGAAAATCTGGCGCGCGAATACTGGCCGAACCAGAACCCCATCGGGCAAAAGATACGCAACGGCACGAAGACGCCCTGGAGAGTTATTGTCGGCATCGTTGGGCATATCCGTTTCAATCAACTGGCCGGGCAGGAATCGGGAGGGAGTATGTCGGAGAGCGAGACGAAGGGCGCTTACTACTTTCCGATGTACCAAGCGGAAGCGCCGTACGGATTCTTGATTGGGAAGACGAGCGGGAATCCAACGGCGTTGGATGGCGCGATTCGTCAAGCGGTGCGCGATGTCGACGCGAGCCAGCCCGTTTCGGACATGAAAACGATGGATACGCGGATTGCGGAGTCAATGGGGCCGCAAAGGTTCGCGGCGAGTTTGCTGGCGGTGTTCGCGGGGCTGGCGATTCTGCTCGCGGCGGTGGGTTTGTACGGGCTGATCAGCTACAGCGTGACACAACGGACGAATGAATTCGGGATTCGCATGGCGCTGGGCGCGCGGCGCTCGGACGTGCTGCAATTGGTGATGAAGCAAGGCGCGAAACTGGCGCTTATCGGCGCGGGCGCGGGCATTATCGCAGGAATGATTCTCATGCGGGCGATGCAAAGCGTGCTCTACGGCGTGAGCTCGGCGGATCCGGCGTCCTTCGTTGGCGCTGCGGTACTGTTGTTGCTGATTGCGTTGGTGGCGTGTTACGTGCCGGCGCGGAGGGCAACGCGGGTGGATCCGATGGTGGCGCTGAGATATGAGTGACAAGTGGCCAGTGGTCAGTGAAAAGCAAAGACGAAATTCGACCCTTCGTTCCTCCGGGCGAGAAAGCGAAACTCGAAAAGCGTAAGGCGAAACAGATCGCCCACCTCCGCGCAGATAAATTCTTCCCTTCGAAAAGTAGCTCAGGGCAGGCGGGATGACAGCATTGCGGATATGCGGGTCGGCGAATGACGGTGGAACGAGAGGCCTCACGTCAGTTGCGGCGAAGATCGCCGCAACCCTTCTTTCATCAGGGCAAGCGGAATCCTTCGAAGCTCAGGGCAAGCATGAGTTACAAAGAGACTGAAGGCACGGCGAGGTGAACGATGGGAGCAGCGATACAGGATGTGCGTTATGCGCTGCGGATGCTGGCTAAGGCGCCGGGGTTCACGGCGATTGCGGTGTTGACGCTAGCGCTGGGCATCGGCGCGAACACGGCGATTTTCAGCGTGGTGTATGGGGTCGTGCTGAAGCCGCTGCCGTACCGGCACCCGGAGCAACTCGTGCGAGTTTATTCGGAATTTCCCACGTTCCCTAATGGCGGTCTTCGCCGGTTCTGGATTTCTCCTGCTGAGTACATCGACCTCAAGCGCGATTCGCAATCCTGGCAAACGCTCGATGCATGGACGGACGGCACGGCAGGCGTCGCCGGCATCACCGAACCCATCCGCGTCTACGCATCGTTTGTCACCGGCTCGCTGATCAACACTCTCGGCGTTTCCCCTATCCTTGGCCGTACCATCTCTCCCTCCGACGACATGCCGGGCGCAACGCTTACCGCGCTCGTTTCCGAAGGCTTGTGGCGTCGCGCATTCGGCGCGGACCCGAACATCATTGGCCGTGATACGCTTTTGAACGGCGCCAAGGCCACGATTATCGGCATCATGCCCAAGGGCTTTGAATTTCCTCCCGGCGACTTGAATCCGCCGGAGATTTGGGTGCCGCTCCGCCTCGATCCGTCCCAATTCACTGGCCGCAGCAACCACTTTCTTTATTTGTTGGGGCGACTGAAGCCTGGGGTCACGCTTTCGGTTGCAAGGTCGCAGATGGCTTCGTTGGTCGCGCACTATACCGAGACTGCGGCGGCAAAGACACACCACTTCAGCTTGGATAAACATCCGGTCGTGATGTACTCCTTGCAGGATGAAGTCGTGCGCAGCGTGCGCCCTGCTCTCCTGATGCTTCTGGGCGCCGTATTCTTCGTTTTGCTGATCGCGTGTGTGAACGTCGCGAACCTGCTGCTCGCGCGCGCCGAGATCCGCCAGCGCGAGATTGCCGTGCGCACCGCGCTGGGCGCCTCCACATGGCGGCTCACGCGGCAGTTTATCGCCGAGGGAATTATGCTGGCGCTTCTCGGCGCCGTTGCCGGCATCGCGCTGGCGTACGCTGGTTTGCGCTTGATGGTGTTGACGAACGCTGGGATGATTCCGCGTGTGGGCGAGGTTTCATTGAACACGCAAGCGCTCCTTTTTACGCTCGCGATGTGTTTCATCACGGGAATATTTTTCGGACTCGCTCCTTTGACGCACACTGCCGCGCGGAACTTGCATGGCGCGCTGAAATCCGCGGCGGGTCGCACCACGGCTTCCGTTGCAGCGTTGTGGTTTCGACGTGTGCTTGTAGCAGGAGAAATCGCTCTCGCACTCGTGCTGCTGGTTGGTTCCGGGCTGATGCTTCGCGGATTCAGTAAACTTCTGGAAGTCAATCCCGGTTTTTCACCGGACGGTTTGCTGACAATGAATCTCGTTCTTAACCGAACGAACTATCCGACTCCGCAGAGCCAGGAGAGTTTTTGGACGCGGATCGAGGCCCAACTTGTCGCACTGCCAGGCGTTCAATCCGCATCGCTCGACACGGGTCTTCCGCCGTACCGTCAGTTGAATGCCGACGATACGGACATCGAAGGCTTGCCGCCCGGCCCCAACGCGCCCATTCAAAACGTGGACTACGACGGCGCTGTCACGCCGAATTATTTTTTGACCATGAAAATACCGCTGATTTCAGGCCGTTATCTCAATGATGGAGACGGCGCGGGCGGTCCGCCGGTTGTCGTCATC
This sequence comes from Candidatus Acidiferrales bacterium, assembly GCA_050746905.1. Lineage (GTDB taxonomy): Bacteria > Acidobacteriota > Terriglobia > Acidiferrales > UBA7541 > DAHUXN01. Next base: position 1,311 of record JBOGNJ010000035.1, on the reverse strand, counting down.
AATGAAGCCATGGCCCATCATTTTTACGGCGATCAGAATCCGCTGGGCCGTCGTGTTCGCGCGGGCGGTTCGGGTCCGTGGCGCACAATCGTCGGCGTCGTAGGCAACGCGAAAAATGGCGGTCTCGATCGCCCGGCGGGCACGGAGTTGTATTTGCCGTACGCGCAGGTGGGGAGCGTGGGCGGACTGAATGATTTCTACGTGGTGGTGAAAACTTCCGGCAACCCGCTTAATCTGAACACCGAAGTGCGCAACGCGATTCACAATCTTGATCCCGCAATGCCCATCGCAAATGTCCGCACCATGGATGACGTGATGACGTCGGCCGAATCACGTCCGCGATTTCTGACGCTGCTCCTCGGGTTGTTTTCGGCGCTCGCGTTGATACTTTCTGCCGTGGGGATTTACGGTGTGATGGCGTATGCGGTGACGCAGCGGACGAACGAAATTGGAATTCGCATGGCGCTGGGCGCACAGCGGCGCGACGTGCTGCGTCTGGTGCTGGGACAGGGGATGAGGCTCGCGTTTGTGGGAATCGTTGCCGGGGTTTTTCTGGCTCTGGGGCTGACGCGATTGATGACTAGCCTGTTGTTTGGAGTGGCGCCCACGGATCCGGCGACGTTCGTCGGCGTGGTCGTGGTGCTCGCGGCAGCAGCGGCGGCGGCCTGCTATATTCCGGCGCGCAGAGCAACGCGGGTAGATCCGATGGTGGCGCTGAGGTATGAGTAGGTCTTCGTAGGGGCGGGGCTTGCCCCGCCCGGGAGACCCAAGGGTCGCCCCTACGACCGACCTGCGTAGCGGCGGCCTTCAGGCCGGCGTTGACGTTCGTGGCGCACCTAAACGTGGCCGCTACGAAGAGGAAAAGGAGCAGTCCTTCCGTTGCCAGGGTAAACAAGCAACGCCCGTACGACCGGCTTAATTGCAGAGGTGAACGATGCGAACGATTTGGGAGGATTTGCGGTACGCGGTTCGGACGCTTGGCAAGGTGCCGGGGTTTACGGCGATTGTGGTGCTGACGTTGGCGCTGGGAATTGGAGCGAACACGGCGATTTTTTCGGTGGTGAACGCATCGCTGCTGCGGCCGTTGCCATTTCACGACTCCGGGCAACTGGTGGACCTGTGGGGCCGGAGTTCCATGTTCGATTTTCCCGACCTGGGCATGTCGTTGCCGGACGTTGAGGACATTCGCAAACAGAGCACAGTGTTCTCGACGATCGCGCCGTATAGCTATGACAGGATGACGGAAACGGGACGAGGCGCGCCGCATGAGATTGATGGCGCGCAGGTTTCCGCTGAGCTTTTCCTGATGCT
>JBOGNJ010000034.1:0-7293 GCA_050746905.1 Candidatus Acidiferrales bacterium | reverse complement strand
TCGCGCTGGCCGTGCTGGCGATGTTGGCGAATCTTTGCTATTGCAGCGCCTATGTGGCGGACATCGCCATGCAGTTTTCGTCTTTTCGAAATGCGTGGCGGCGGCGACGGTGGGGTTTGTGGCTGGTGGGAATGCTATTCGCGACTCTGGTGGCGAATTATTGGATCGCGGACGAGATTTATTCGTTTGTGGGTGGTCCGTATGTGCACTGAGCGGCCGGCGGAGTCCGCGTGGATGGCAACACGATATAAAGATCTTAGCGACACTGGTAGCGCTGAGGCGTTCGCGGGCTAGCGCGGCGGCTGAAATCCGGACACGCCGAATTGCCAGAGCAGGAAGCTCCACTGGTCGGCGTACACTCGCAGAGTCTGTTCCTCCGTGCCACCGATGATCTGGTGCCCACCCTGATAGTTCACCCGCAGCAGCACAGGCTTGCCGCTCGACGTTGCGGCTTGCAGCCGCGCCGCCATCTTGTCCATCTCCCACGGGTCAACACGTGGGTCGTTCGCTCCGGTCATCAACAGGACCGCAGGATACTTCGTACCGTCCTTAATATGGGCATAGGCGCTCATGGCATAGAGGGCCTTGAAGCCCGCTTCGGTCTTCACGCTGCCGAACTCGGGGATATTCGGCACACCGTTCGCCGTGGTCTCGGAGCGCAGCGTGTCCGACATACCGACCCAGTCTATGGCAGCGGCAAACAGGTCCGGCCGCGAAGTAATCGCGCGGCCGATTAGAATACCGCCCGCGCTTGTTCCCGTGCCGCCTAATCGCTCGGGCGAAGTGTACTTGTGCTGAACCAAATATTGGGCGCAGGCGATGAAGTCGCGCCAAGTATTGGGCTTGGCCGGTCCTTTACCTGCCAGGTGCCACGCTTCACCGTATTCCCCGCCGCCGCGCGCATGGCAGAATGCGTAGATCCCGCCCTGCTCATACCACGCAAGCAACTTCGGATCGAAGTACGCAGGGACCACGATGCCGTAGGCGCCGTAGCCGTCCAACAGCGTGGGATTTTTCCCGTCCAACTTCATGCCCTTGGGATAGACGATGGAAAGCGGGACTGAAGTACCATCGTAGCTGCGGACTTTGACCTCGACTGATTCGATGTTGGCGGGATGATCGTAGGGTCCGCTGGGCTGAAGCTTGGTGTCGGTCACTTGTTTGGCCTCAGGGTCGTACGCGTAAATCCGATACGCCCTAGTCCAGGATTCCATATAGAGCAGCGCGCCCGGCAGGCGCGGATCCGTCTGCACCGCGTCCACCGTTCCCTGAAACGGCAGAGCCAGCTCTTGGACTTGAGGCTTCGGCCCATAGGGAACGCGCAGCACGCGCCCGATTCCGCCGTCCAGCAGTTGAACGTAAAGTGCGTCCTGCGCCGGGTCAATGGCTGTGACCACCGCCTGGCTCGGCGGAACAATGGTTTCGGCCGTGGACAAGTCGGGCTTGCGCGCGCTGGCGCGAATCACCTTATAGCGCGACGCATTCTTGTAGGTCAGTAAATAGAGATCATCGCCATGCACTTCGACGTCGCTTACGTCGTCGGAAAAATCCGCAACCTTGCGCCATGCCGCGTCCGTTTTGCCTACATCGCCTACCGGCTCGATATAAAACGCACTGTTCGGCGAAACTCCGCTATTGATCACCCCGAGCGCATAATCGGAATTCGGCTGCGCTTGTACACCAGCGAAGTAGCGTGGATCGACGGGGATCGCCGGTACCACGCCGTAACCAAATACCGCCGGGTCCTTCGCGGAATCTGCTCCCAGCACGTGCAGATAGGTGCGAACCTTTTGCTCGACCTCGGTCGCCGGCGCGCCGGGAGGCAGCGCCTGCAGCCGGGCGTATACAAACGCCCGATCACCCGGAAGCCAGCTCTCTACACCGCCCTCGGCACGGAGGATCACGTCCCCTGTCTGGCGTCCCGTCGCCGTTTCGAATACGTGTATCTCCGTATCAAGTTCCGAGCCACCTGGGGCGATGCCGACACCAACGTACTGATCTGTGTTCGAGGGCAACGCGCCCATTATCGCGTTGGCGCCCTTCGTTTGATTTGCGGCCGCTGCGAGTTTCATTGTCTGCGGATCGACAAGAAGCTTGTCCTGTCCGTCAAGCCCGTGCCGCACGTAAAGCTTGAAAACGTCACCTGTGGCTAGACGCTTCCGGATAAGGTAGAGGTGGCCGGGCAGGCGCTGGACGGATACCTGCGGCACAGACTGATCGAACTGGCGGATGCGCGCGAGCAGCTTCGCGCGCCCCGGAATGTTCGCCAGCGTTGCATGCGTGTAATCGTTCTGTTCCTTCATCCACGCCTGCACTTCCGGGTCTTTCAGACTTTCCATATAGCGATAAGGGTCCACGACCTTCGTGCCGTAGTAGTCGGTTGTGACCGGCCGGACGGGGGCCACGGGAGGAGATGTTGGAGAAGATGGCCTCGGGGATTGGGCCTGGAGATCAACCGCAGGGTGCGCGATCAGAAGAGCCAAAACGCAGGCGCAGAAAAGAAGGCGATTTACTTTCACGACGATTCTCCTCTTGAGGAACAGCGACGGCGGTGACGGTACCACTGGGACCGGAAGAGGTCAATGCGGACGCTCTCGGATTCGTACAGTTGCGGGTTGGAAAATACCGGGCATTTCACTAATCATGGGCGGCGCGCCGCTACGCGTGATCGGCGCGGTGGTGTTCGCGAGACATGGCGAAGGCGCGTTTGACGACGCGTTTGGCCGCGATGGTCAGGTCAAAGCGTTCCAAATCGTTTTCCGCGACCCAGGCAACATCCGTAACGTCGCTTCCCGCCCGCGCGTTTCCGCCCTTTAGCTCGCAAAGATAATCGAGAATCACAAAGTGATATTGCGGCGGCTGATTGGGGAGGCGCAGGACTTTCTCGTAAATTTCAATCAACTCGAGGGCGCGGATTTGGACGCCGGTCTCTTCCAAAAGCTCGCGTGCGACGGCCCGCGCGATGGATTCGCCGAGTTCGAGGAGTCCGCCGGGAATGGACCAGCGGCCTTCGAGGGGCGGCTGCGCCCTGCGGATGAGGAGCACGCGGGCGTCAGAAATGACCACTCCGCCGACGGCGATTACGGGACGTTCGGGATATTCGCGGTCTTCGGTCATAGATTCCGATTCTGTCGTAGATTCGAAAGTGGCCAGCTATCTCCGCTATTTGAACTTAGGAGACGACAAAAGCCCGAGGTTGCACTGCCGTGCACCTGAGGCTTAGCTTCAGGGGCTAAAGCCCCGATCTTGAGGGCCACGTACGGCGGGGCCAAGGAGTCTGTGTGCCAACTCAATAGTACGGACCTCAGCGGCTGAAGCCGCATTGAGTTTTTCCCCTTTACGGCACGGCTGCCCTTCCTGCGTCAGGGTAAAAAACCGTGCCCTGACGCAAAACCACGGTAATCACACAGACTCTAGCCCGCCCGCCTCGCGCCGACTGAGTCATTGTACAGCGATGCCAAAGCGCCACCTCCTAGCGCCGACTCAACCATTGTACAGCGAGGTTGACGATCAGCCATCCTAGCACCGGCGCAGGATTGCTTGACACGGACGTTATATAATACGCTCTTCCGGTTGGCGATTATGCTGGGAAGGAGAATGTCCCGTGGTGAGATGTCCGGAATGCGACGCGGAAATTGACGTGGATGAGGACGAAGTAGAGGAAGGCGAGATACTGACCTGTCCGGAGTGCGATGTGGAGCTGGAAGTGCTGCAGGTCCATCCCGTGCACGTGAACTTGATCGCCGATGAGGATGACGACGAAGAAGAAGCCGTGGCGGTGGACGACGGAGATGAGCTTGCGGGGGATGATGACGAGGCCGAGGAGGAAGCTGAGGAGTAGGGCACAGCTGCATCTTATTCGCTGTCAAATGCCATCTAACCAGATGCAACCTACATGCAAGAGTTCGGGGCGCCGGTTTCACGGTTAGGGACCGGTCGAAGGAGAACCCGGTTGAGAACAACTAGGATTGCACCTTCCTTAGTGCTTCTGCTGGCGATAACGGCTGTTTCGGCGTCAACCACAAAGGGACAAAGTGAGCGGGACCGTTCGCAGTTGCGGACCCTTCACGGCAGTGTTCTGGACCACGACAGCAATCCGCTGCCGAACGGCGTGGTCTACCTGCTGAACAAGAAAACCCACGCGGTGCGCACATACATCGCGGATGCGCAAGGGCATTATCAATTCACGGGCCTGGACCCGAATGTCGATTTCGAGGTTCATGCCGAGTACAAACATTTCAAATCGGCCCGCCGGAAAATCTCCAGCTTCGACGATCGACGCGACATTGAAATTAATCTGACCATCGCGACAAACTGAAAACGTTCTGCCTAAAGAATTCAGACCCCCAGAGGTGCGAAATCGAAAGCAGATCCACGGCCGCATGGTGGTTGCGTGAATGGCGGGAAAAACCGCACCCTTAAAACCGACTCTTCGTTCCTCAGGGCAAGGGGTGCGGCACCCAGCGCTTAGCTCCGTTGGTCATGCGCGGTTGCCAAGGCGGCGCGGAGGATTGCTTTGAGGCTGCGGTCGACGTCGGCCGGCGTGGTGGCCCAGGAGGAGACGCTGATACGCATGGCGGCGCGTCCGTGCCATACGGTGCCGCCGCACCAGCAAGTGCCGTCGTTTTGCAAGGCGGCGATTGTGCGGCGCGTTTGGTCGTCCGTGCCGAAGGAAACGAGGACCTGATTGAGATTTACTTCGTTTAGGACTTCGTAGCCGGCCGCGCGAAGGCCGTCGGCGAAGCGCGTGGCGTACCGGCACATGCGTTCGATCAAATCGGCAAGGCCGGAACGTCCCAGCGAACGCAGCGCGGCCCAGATTTCGACACCACGGGCGCGGCGCGACATTTCCGGAGTGAATTGATTCGGCTCGCGTTTGTCTCCACGCACAAGATAAGCAGCGTTGACGGACATCGCGGCGCGAAGATGCTCAGCGTTGCGCACGAAGGCAATTCCCGAATCGTAGGGAACGTTGAGCCACTTGTGCGCGTCGGTAGCCCAGGAATCCGCGTCTGAGACTCCGCGCAAGAGGTGAGCGCGAGCCGGAGCGGCGGCGGCCCACAGGCCGAAGGCGGCATCCACGTGGACCCAAGCGCCCGCCGCGCGCGCCGCGCGACAAATTTCCGCCGCGGGATCGAACGCGCCGGAATTCACGTTGCCAGCCTGAAGACAAATGATGGTTGGGCCACCGATTCGCGGGAGCGCGTCCGCACGCATGCGGCCTTGATCGTCGGCCTTCACTTGCACGACGCGTTCGCGGCCAAGACCGAGCATGGCAAGCGCCTTGAGCACGCTGACGTGGACTTCTTCGCCGACGATAACGGTGATGGGCGGCGCGGCGAAGAGTCCCTTTGCTTCAACGTCCCAACCAACCTGCGCAAGGACGGCGTGACGCGCCGCGGCGAGCGCGGTGAAGTTTGCGGTGGTGGCTCCCGTGACGAAACCGCCAGCGGTTTCGGCGGGCAGGCCGAAAATTTCGACGAGCCATTTCAAAGCGATCGTTTCGATAACTGAGGCAACGGGCGAGAGCGCTTCGAGGCCCGCGCATTGGTCCCATGCGCACGCGAGCCAGTTGGCGCCGACCGTGACGGGGAGCGCGCCTCCGGTGACGAAGCCGAAATAACGCGGACCGGCGGTGGCGACGGTTGCGGGCGAACCGACGTCATCGAGAAGAGCAAGGACGGCCGATGGAGCGGTTGGATTTTCCGGGAACGGCATGTTCCATTGCGCGAGGCGGGCGAGAGCTTCGCGCGAAGGGAAAACGCGGCGGTCTTCGATGGTTTTTAGATATTGGAGCGAGCGGCGCGAAGCGTCTTCGAGTAGCGATTGCGTTTCAGAATCCACTTTTCGTCCTTTCCGTGCTGCGGATAATTGCGATTCGGCGTTGCGTCGTGATGCGAAATTCAAAGCTTACCTGCGGTGACGCGGCCTGTCGAGGGCGCCGGCGGAGCGGGGTCAATCCATATTGGCCGTAGTGTTTGGAGAGATTCGCCGGCGGAATTTTTGCAACGGGATCCGGCGGGCTGAATGTGAAGACAGTGCAACTGCCGGCATTCTGGCCTGGGCGGCCGAGCACCGCGTCGAGATATTGAACGGCGGCGTCGTGTTGCGGGGAGCGAAAGACGACGATGGCGGAGAGATCCAAGCGGCGAATGGCGGCGGGCATGGAAGAGCGGTCCGCGGCGGGATCGATTGGCGTGCGATAAGTGCCCTGCAAGGACATCAGCGAACGCAGGAGCGGAAGATCGTAAAACTCGCGCCAGACGTCAGGAGGGACGTAGGACAAGTAGCCATCGGTGAGGGCGTAGCGGCCGCCGGAGGTGAGTTGCATCCACATGGCCTTTTGAACGTAGGGCCACTGCTGCAGGGGAAAAGTGAGGACGGCGCCGCGCTGGACATTGTTAGGCAAAACTTCAGGCGAGACAGAAGGCACGACGCAGCTTTGGAGAGGAGCTGCCGCGTCCGAGGGAGCGGCGGGGTCGACGATGGAGGACTTGGGAAATGGAACAGTGAGGGATTCGAGAACGAGAAGGGCGGTCGCGGTGAAAACCAGTGCGGCTCTTTGCGATTTTTTTTGCAGATTGTCGAGACACCAAGCGAGGCCGATGGCGCCGAGGATTGCGAGGCAGAGCGAGACGATGACGTTGAAGCGCGCGGGAACGGAAACGAAACGCGCGAATCGAAAATGATACAGCAGCGTGGCGGGGCCGGGGATTCCCGTGGACCTGCCGAGAATGCGAATCTCAGGTCCCAAAGACAAGAGATAAAAGACGAGGGCGGCGATGGCCGCGCGCATGGTCCATTGCGGATGTTTTGCGCGGCCTTTCCAGAAGCCGAGGATGGCGAGGAGAAGGAGGACGGGTCCGGCGTAGACGGTGCCTTCGAATCCGGCGACGAAAATACGTGCGTTGAGGCCGCGCGCGAAACCGCCGAAGAGCAAATTATTCCAACTGGGGATGAGGAAGCCGAGCGCGTCGGCGGAAAACTGGACGATATGAGAAGTTGGCCGGGACGCGGGCATGTCAGCGCGATTCCCGAGAAGCATGATGAGCAATGGAGAGAACGCGGCGACGAAAGTGACGGCCGCGACAGCGAGAGCGCGCCATGTTCTCTTGAGCAATGCGAGCCTGTGGATTGCAGGCGCAAGCGCAAGGTCGACCGCCAGGATTACGGCGGTGAGCAGGATGCAGAAGACGGTGTAGTTGTAGTGCGCAAGCGCCGTCAGGAGCAAGGCGAGGCCCGCGAGGATTCCGTCTTTCCATGATGGAGTTTGTTTGCGGAGGAGATTGTCCA
>JBOGNJ010000033.1:0-35398 GCA_050746905.1 Candidatus Acidiferrales bacterium | reverse complement strand
CTATCCTGGTTTTGATCAGACGTTTCCTGTAGTTGTGGCCTTTCGGCGTCAACCTAACATGAATTGCCCTACCCGATTTAGCCTTCCTCTCTGACACAAGTCCTTCCTGAACCATTGACTTGATGGCCCGATGCACCACAGTTCGGTCGAGACCGAGAAGCGTAGCGATTTGATTCTGATTGAGGCTGGCATCGCCCCGAAGTGTCGAAAGGATAAACCCGCGAGTCGCCGAACACTGCGTTTTTCTCTCAAGCCTCTTCCCGACCGAGAAGTAGGCAGCAGCAATATGCGCCAGTACCGAGTCGCTCAGGATGTCTTCAGGAACGTCTTTCCTTGGAATGATGGTCATAGGATTGTTACCGTCGCATCAAGCGGTCTCCGCCACTGCGGCGGTTCCACGTAGCTACGAGATTTCTTTCCGATCGCAATCACCATCACAATCTCATGATAACGGGGTAACAGCCCGAGAAATCTAGAGAGTCTACGGCCATCAAAGCCTTCCATTGGACAAGTGTTGAGCCCCAACGCTTCGGCGGCGATCATCAGATTCTCACAGGCTAGCGATGTACTTTTCGTTGCCCACTTGAACTGGTTCTTTCGCGACACAGGAGGCATCCCCATGATCGTCCAGAAATTCACCAGCCGCAAAATTAACCATTTGAGCGCACCGAAAATGCCGAACGGCCCAAGCAAGAAAATGATCCGGCCTATTTTCGCGGTGCGCTCGTAGTCGCGTAGTTTCTCGTCGCTGAAACCGTTCCTGCGCATCCACTCCAATTGACTTCGTGACGTCGCGGACAGCGAACCAATGTCTGCAACGGCTACCACCAGTGCCGAAGCGGTTTCCGCAGGCATCTGTCCAAGGCAGAGCTTCGCCGCAGCCGCCTTGCTGGCCGACGATTCCACCCAAAAGAGCTGATATGGCTGCGTGTTGAAACTGGATGGAGCATGGCGAGCCGCATTCAAGATTTGCTCGCGCAGCGCTTGGGGACTTCTACGGGTTCAAAGGCTTTAACTGCTCTCCGGTGCAAGATCGGTGCCAGAATGTCGTTCATGGCGGTCTCCATGTTGCTATTACAACATGAAAGTGTTGCAGATGCAACATAGAAAAAACATGAACGAGCCGGTGGTGGCGATTCTGCCCGGGTCACGGACAGTCCGGAAACTAACCGCCCCGCTTCGTTGACACCCCTAACCCCGGCTGCTAGATTCGTCGTTTCGCCACATAAGGGGAAATTCCCTGAGGATTCGCCGTATTCGAAGTGTGTTGATGCTCGCTTGCGCAGTTGCGTTAGTGGGCGGATGCGCGGTCAGCAGGAAAACAGTCGCTGTTCCGGCGATGACCCAGCCCGCTCAAACCGCAACCAGGGCTGACCTCATCGCTTTGTACAATCGCGAAGCCTCCGCCGTCGAAACGCTCAACGCCGCGGTACGCATGTCCCCCACCGCCGGCTCCGCCCTCAATGGCGTCATCGAGCAATACCATGAAGTCAATGGATACATCCTCGCCGCGCGGCCTGCATCGATTCGCGTGATCGGCCAGGCGCCCGTGGTCGCAAAAGACATCTTCGACATGGCCAGCGACGGCCGGACGTTCCACATTTACATCCCCTCCAAAAACAAATTCATTGTTGGTCCAGCGCATTTGCGGCGTACTGCGGCAAAGCCAATCGAAAACCTCCGCCCGCAGCACCTTTTTGAAGCCTTGATCTGGCCGCCTATTTCGCAGGGCGAAAACGTGCTTTTCGAGGAAGCGGACGCGCTCCCGTTCCGGTATTATGTGCTGACACTGGCAATAAGCGGCGAGCAAGGATGGGAGCTTGACCGTAAAATCTGGTTTGACCGCGCAACTTTACAGATTGCGCGAATGCAAATCTATGGCCGCGGAGGCGAATTGGTTTCGGACGTTCGTACAAACGACTGGCAGTCCGTCGACGGCGTGAATTATCCAAAAGATGTTCTGCTCGCGCGACCCACGGATCAGTATCAACTCGACATTCGACTCACGCAATTAACCTTAAACCAGCCCGTCGCCAGCGATAAATTTCAACTCGCCCAGCCGTCGGGAACCGAACTCGTCCAATTAGGCGAGGAGAAGCAGCCTTGATTCGCCACATGATTTTGCGCAACGTGATGTACCGTCCCGTGCGCACCTGCATCACCATCGTCGCCGTCGCCATAGAAGTGACGCTGGTTCTAATCGTGGTGGGCCTTACCTCCGGAATGCTCTCCGACACCGCGAAACGAATCGAAGGAATCGGCGCGGACATCATGGTGCAGCCGCCCTCCGCTTCCATATTCATGGCCTTCAGCGGTGCGCCGATGCCCATTGAAATTGGCCAGAAACTTGCCCAAATCAAGAACGTTCGCGCCGTCGCGCCCGTGCTGCTCCAATTTAATTCGACCAACGGCCTCGATATTATCTACGGAATCGATCCGGAAAGTTTTCGCGAAGTTTCCGGCGGATTCGTTTTTCACGATGGCCGTGATTTGCAAAATGCGAATGACATTCTCGTGGATGACTGGTATGCAAAGGGACGCAAAGTCAAAGTCGGCGAAACTCTCCACATACTTGGTCACGATTTTCACGTCGCGGGAATTGTCGAGCACGGCAAAGGCGCCCGGCTGTTTGTCTTGATGTCCACGCTGCAGGAATTATCGGGCGCTCGTGACAAGGCTTCCGTTTTTTTTATTCGCTGCGATCGCCCGGAACAAACGCCGAAAGTGATCAGCGGAATTAGCCAGCTTCTGCCGCATTACGAAGTGCGCCCGCTGCGTGATTATTTGTCGCTGATGACTTCGTCGAATCTGCCCGGCCTGCAGACTTTCATTCGCTCGATGATCATGCTGGCCGCCGGTATCGGCTTCCTCGTGATTCTGCTCTCGATGTACACTACGATCATCGAGCGCACGCGCGAAATCGGCGTACTGAAATCGCTCGGCGCTTCACGCGGGTATATTGTGCGCGTGATCCTCAGCGAAACCACCGCGCTGTGTCTGGCCGGAATTATTTTGGGCATCGTGATGAGCCTGGGCGTGCGCTGGCTTTTTCTCACGGCGTTTCCCACGCTCACGATTGTCGTTGCGCCGTGGTGGGTGCTGCGCGCGGCGGCAATTGCCATCATCGGCGGCTGGGTCGGCGCTTCCTATCCGGCGTGGATTGCGAGCCGCAAGGATCCCGTCGAAGCACTCGCCTACGAATAGTTTTCTAAAATGATTTGCCACAGGTGGGATGTAGCTAGGCAGATAAGCGATTCGCGCATAGAATAAATTCTACCCACAAGAGCAACTATCGCCTGCCGTGGAGCAGCGTTGGAGCCGATACTTAAAACCGAGAATTTGTGGAAAATATATCGCGCGGGAAGGCTGGACGTCGCGGCACTGCGCGGAGTCAACGTGGATGTTTATCCCGGGGAATTCGTATCCGTGATGGGGCCGTCCGGGTGCGGCAAATCCACTTTGCTGCACGTGATTGGCGGACTGTCGCAAGCATCGCGCGGAAAAGTGCTGCTGGACGGCAACGATTTGAGCGCGCTCGGCGACGCAGGGCGAACGCTGTTGCGCAGACACAAAGTGGGATTTGTGTTTCAGCGTTTCAATCTGTTGCCCACGCTCAACGCCAAGGGAAACGTCGCGCTCGCGCAGCATATCCACGGCGACGGCTTCGATCCGCACCGTTTCGACGTCGTGACGCGCATGCTCGGCTTGACTGACCGGCTGGATCACCGGCCGGCCGAGCTTTCCGGCGGCGAGCAGCAGCGCGTGGCCATCGCGCGCGCCATCATTAATGAACCGAAAATCGTGCTGGCGGACGAGCCCACGGGAAATCTGGACACGAAAAATTCCGAGAATGTCCTCGGGCTACTGCGCCAGCTCAACAAAGACCTTGGCCAGACCATTGTGATGATCACGCACAATCCCGAAGCGGCGGCGTACGGAAATCGCGTGCTGCACATGCGAGACGGCTTGGTGGTCGACGGCGCGAGCGCGAACTGAAATGCACAGATTGTGGCGCGGAGTGCGGAACACGATCTTTTGGTCGTACGAGCGCGGAAGCTGGCCGTACGACTTGATGGTGATTCTTATCGTGCTGTTCGTGTTGTTCGCGCCGGGAAAATGGTTTCACGATGAGCCGCAAGTGAACGGCGCGGGAGATTCCGGAGTGATGCTTATCGCTCAGGATGACGCGGCTCGCACGGAAACTTACCGCATCGACCCGAAACTGTTTGCCGGCGCGCCGGCGTCGCAGGAGAAGGGCCCGGAGCTCGAACGCAAGACGCACGAAATTCTCAGCGACTCCGTGGACGAGCTGAAGACGCGAACGTTTCAGATTCGCAGCATCGAACCCGTCCGCGACGCGAATAACTCCATCCTGTATTATCAGGTGGACGTGAAACGCTAGCCGCAAAGCACCCGGTTCCTCTTTCGCACACACGCATCCAATAAAGGGGCAAACCTGGCGTGCGTCTTCAATCGTCATGCTATGATTGCGGACGTTCCGCCGCAGAAATTTCAGCCGGCCATTCAAGTGAACATGCCTTTGCTCCGCAAATTTGTGTGGATTTTTATGGCTGTTGCGCTCGTCGTTACAGGAGCCGTCGCCACTATGGCGCTCGCGCCTGTCGGCGTGCGTGTGCACGCGCATGGGCAGGGCCGCAGCGCGCTGACACTCGACGCCGTATTGCATGAGCTGGACACAGAGGCCAAGGACTTTCACAGCCTCACTGCCGACATCGAACGGACGAAAGTCACGGTGGTCGTCAACGTGAAGTCCACCGAGACAGGCGAGATTTGGGTCCACGGCGACAAAATGCGCCTGGAAGTGAAAACTCCGGGCTCGCGCACGATTTTGCGCGCGGGCGACACGCTGTATATTTACAATCCCGGATTGCAGCGCGTCGAAGAATACAATCTGGGAAAGCACCGCGAGTTGGTGGACCAATTCCTGCTGCTGGGATTCGGTTCTTCGGACCACGAATTGCGAAAAGGATTTTTGATCACGCTGCTGGGCGAGCCGGTGCTCGACCATCACAAGACGGCATTGCTCGAACTGACGCCGAAGTCGGAGCAAGTGCGCGATCAGGTTTCGAAAATCCATTTGTGGCTCGACGAAGCTTCTTGGGAACCGCTGCAGCAGAAATTCTTCGAGACGGGCACGGAAGATTATTTCGTCGTGCGCTATTCCAACATTACGCGCAACGCCAGGATTCCCGACTCGCGTTTCAAACCGCATTGGCCCAAAGGCACGCAAAAAATCCGCCCCGCCGCCTAGGCTGGGCACCCGAAAAGGCAGAGGCCGCCCGCGGAGGCCGAACAGATGACTTCGGAGCGGGCTTGCTTTACAATGCCGGGCAGCGTTTTACACTCCACTGCGTGTTGCCATGGGCGGGTATCCGGCGGAAACGTGAATCTCAGCAGGGCGTAAGACATCCAAGGGGGATGCCTGTGTTCCGAATGGTCTCAGCAGATTGGGTGGAGAAACACCTGGACGCGCCGGATTTTCTGGTGATTGACCCGCGCTCAGCGGTGCGCTACATGGCGGGACATCCGCGAAACGCGGTGAATCTTTCCGTGGCGAAGCTGCGCGATGCGCAGGGGAATTTATTGCCGAACGAGGAATTGGCGCGGCGCATTGGCAAGGCTGGCCTCGATGCGAATCGCGTACCTGTGATTTATGATAATGCGGACGGACGCAATGCTGCGTTTCTTGCATGGATATTGATTTATCTGGGCCGCGACGATGTGCACGTGATGGAAAGTTTTTGGGAGCGGTGGGTCGCCGATAAGCGCGAAACGTTTTACCGCCCGGTGCGGCCGGAGCCGCGCGAGTTTGTGGCGAAGCCGCGAAACGAGTTGCGAACGAATTTGCAGGAAATGCAAAATGCGGCGGGAGCGAAACGAATCGATTTGCGCGGCGCGGATGAATTTTCGGGCAAGACGGATCTGGACGGGCGGCCCGGGCATATTCCGGGCGCGGTGAATTTTCCGTGCCAGGAAATGGGCGCGGCGGGACGGCTGCTGAAATCGAACGAGCAACTCGAGGAATTGTTTTTGTCGCACGGGATTTCGGCGAAGGATCGCGCGATTGCGTATTGCCGCACAGGGGTACGCGCGGCGCTGGGATTTTTGGCGCTGACGCAGCTTGGCTTCAACGTATCGCTTTACGATGGGTCTTACGCCGAATGGGCCCGCAGCGGCTCGCCGGTTGAAAGCATATTCCAGGAAGACGAAAAGGGAGAACGCGCTCATGTCTGAGAAGAAATTATTTCCAGTGACCGTGGTGGGAAGCTGGCCGCGGCCGGCGTATCTGATTCAGGCACTGCGCAAACGGCAATCGGGCGGCGGAACGGAGCAGGAATTTCAGGCTGTGGCGGATCGCGCGGTCGTCGAGTGCCTGAACGCGCAAGAAGAAGCGGGCGTTGACATTCCGACGGACGGCGAGCAGAGGCGCGACAATTTTTATTCGTTTGTGGTGGAGAAGCTTGGCGGAATGCGGCTGATGAAAGTGTCCGAGCTGATGGACTTTATGAAAGACCGTGCGCGTTACGAGGAAGTGCTGCGAGCGCTGGACGTGCCGGCGTTTGCGATCAAGAGCCCGATCGTGGTCGAACGGTTGACCGAGAAAAATGGGCTGGCGCAGGACGAAGTGGATTTCGCGAAGAAACATACGTCGCGGCCATTGAAGGTGCCGCTGCCGGGGCCGTACATGCTGACGCGGTCAAGCTGGTTCGAGGGACTTTCGGATAAAGTTTATGCGCAACCGGAAGAGCTGGCGAAAGACGTGGTGCGCATTCTGCGGAAGGAAGTACTGGAGTTGAAAGCGAAGGGCGTGGAATTTATCCAGTTCGATGAACCGATTCTGAGCCAGATTGTATATGGCGCGGAGAGCACGGAAACGTTCATGTGCGCGGCGTTGCCGAACCGCCGCGATCCGACGGATGAATTGGAACTCGCGGTGCGGCTAATGAACGAGACGGTGGATGGAATTGACGGCGTGCGGTTCGGCGTTCACATTTGCCGCGGGAATTGGAGCCGGCGCGAGGAAGTTCTGCTGAAGGGCAATTACGGGCCGATGCTACCCTATTTGATGGAGATGAATATTCATCAACTCGTGCTAGAGTTTGCGACACCGCGTGCGGGCGAGCTGGAAGTTTTCAAGGAATACAAGAACGAGAAGGAAATTGGCTTGGGCGTGGTGAATCCGCGGACGGACGAAATCGAGCCGCCGGCGCAGATTGTGGCGCGGGTGAAAGAGCTGACGAAATTCTACGATCCGGAGAAAATATTCCTGAATCCGGATTGCGGGTTCGGGACGTTTGCCGAACGCAACGTGAATACCGCCGAGATTGCCACGAAAAAGATGGCGACGATTGTCGAGGCGGCGCGGCAGCTTCGCGAGGAGTTCCAGGGCAAGGCAGCGGGGCGATAGCTAGGAAAACAAGTGACAAAAATACGGAGGCGAATCATGACGGAGCCGAAAATGTCCGAAGAAACGTTGAATGGCCTACACCCGGAGAAGTTGAAGGGCATTCTGGAATCGCTGAAGCAACCCGAAGTGCTGGCGGGCGTCAGCGGGCCGTGGAAGGCGCGGGTGGTGTGGCAAGGAGGGTTTCACGCGAAGGCTTATATGCGTACGCATGCGGTGGAAATGGATGAGCCGGCGGGCCTCGACGCCTGCGATCTGGCCGCCAGCGCGCATGAACAACTTCTCTCCGCGATGGGCGCGTGCATGACCGTGGGCTTTGTGCTGAACGCGACGAAGAGGGGCATTACAGTTCACGACATGGAAATCACACTCGAAGGAAATTTCGACAATATTCTAAAATGGGCGGGGCTGGACGATTCCGGCAATCCGGGATACCGCGGCGTGAAGGCGAAATTGTTTGTGCGCGCGGACGCGGACGAAGCGACGTTGAAGGAACTGTGGAAACTGGCCGTCGATGGCTCACCCGTGACGCAATCGGTGATACGCGGCACGCCCGTCTCGACAGAATTTCAGATGGTGTAGCTGGAAATAACGAAAGCAGAAGCCAGACTTGACCGAGCCGCGGGCGGGGCTTGAAACGACAGTCCCGCGCAGGCTTTCCCCGCCGTTGCCCACCCCGAATCACAAGAGAGCTACAATTTCCCTACGACAAATTGGATATGCCCTCCGCTTGGGCGAGTTCGCTGTCTTCGTACCGCCGCTCAGGGAAACGCTTGATCGCCGTATTGCGGCGAAAGGAATAAAATAAATGCCATCGCACGAGGAGCGATCCATGCCTGAAGTGAAAACGGAACTTGTGACGTTGAAGGTGAACGATGGGACGACGATGCGCGCTTTTGTTGCGCAACCGGAACGGGGCAGCAAGCTGCCGGGGATGCTGGTATTTCAGGAAGCGTTTGGCGTGAATGAGCACATTCGCGACGTAACGCAGCGGTTCGCGAGGGAAGGTTATCTGGCGATTGCGCCGGAACTGTTTCACCGCACGGCGGCTGCGGGATTCGAAGGCAACTATGCGGATTTCAAGTCCGTGATGCCGCACGTGATGGCGCTGAACGATCAGAACCTCGAAGCCGATATTCGCGCGGCGCATGATGCGTTGTTGCGGAACAGCGCGATTGATGCGCAACGGATGGCGTGCGTTGGGTTTTGCATGGGCGGGCGCGTGTCGTTTCTGACGGATTTGATTTTGCCGGTGCGGGCGGCGGTTTCGTTTTATGGCGGCGGGATCGCACCGCGCGACGGCAAGCCCGGGCTAACTGACCGCGCGGGGCAAATTCACGCACCGATTCTCATGTTTTGGGGAGGCCTGGATAAACATATTGGGCCGGAGCAACGCGAGGCCGTGGCGAAAGCGTTACGCGATGCACGGAAGACGTTCGCCAGCATAGAATTTGCGGATGCGGACCACGCATTCTTCTGCGACGCGCGGGGAAGTTACAACAAAGCAGCGGCCGAGCAGGCGTGGGCGCTGTCGCTGGCGTTTTTGAAAAGCAATTTGGCGTAATCGAGACGGGCGCCGATGGTCCGCGTACACTCCTTCGCAGCGCTTAAAGTGAACGCCGTCCGCAACTCCGATTTTTCGAGGCGCAGGACAAATCGGCTCTACGAAAGACGGAAAATCCCATCCCTGCGGCAGCCAGGATCCGCAAAAACCGCTCAGAGTGGCGCACCCGAAACCGCTCTCGTTCCTGGTCAGGTACGGTAGACGATTTTGCCGGCGACGATTGTGGCTAACGGGCCGCCGCGGAAATCGCGGTTGTCGAAAGGCGTGTTGCGGGAGCGGCTGGGGGATTCGGCGGCGTGGTAGGTCCAGGCGCGGTCGGTGGAGAAGATTGTGATGTCCGCATCGTCGCCCACGGCGAGCCTGCGATCGCTTTTTTGGTTGAGTCCGAGGACGCGCGCGGGGCCCGTGGTAAATAATTCCACCATGCGCACCAGCGAGATGCGATTGGTGTGGACGAGTTGTTCGAGGGCGAGAGCAATCGCGGTTTCAAAACCAGTGACGCCGAAAGGCGCGCGGTCGAATTCGACGTCTTTACTGGCGGGATGATGCGGGGCGTGATCGGTGGCGATGGCGTCGACCGTGCCGTCGGCAATTCCTTCGACGAGCGCGTCGCGATCATCGCGCGAAGCGAGCGGCGGATTCATTTTGAAGCGCGAATCGTACTGAACGTCCTCATCGATCAGCGTGAAGTGATGCGGCGTGACTTCACACGTGACGGCGAGGCCGCGGCGCTTGGCCGCGCGCACATGTTCGAGCGAGCCGCGCGTCGAGAGATGCGCGATGTGCAGCCGCGCTCCGGTTAGCGCGGCGATTTCGATGTCGCGCCCCACGCAGATTGATTCAGCGGCGGCAGGCATGCCTTTCAGGCCAAGCCGAATTGAGCGCGGGCCTTCGCGCATCACACCACCGGCAGCCAAAGAAGAATCCTCGCAGTGGTCGATGACCATCAGGCCGAGCGGCCCGCAATAATCCATCACCTGACGAAGAAGGCGCGCGGTGGCGACGGGCTTTCCATCATCGCTGACGGCGACTGCGCCGGCCTCCTGCATCGCGGCGATGTCGGCGAGTTGCTCTCCTTTGCTTTCCTTCGAGGCTGCGCCTATGGGCCAGACACGCACGGGCGAAACTGCGGCGGCGCGTTCCATGATAGACCGGGTAACGGAAGCGTTGTCGTTCACGGGCTGCGTGTTGGGCATGGGGCAAATTGCCGTGAAGCCTCCGCGCGCGGCGGATTGCGCGCCGGATTCGATTGTCTCGGAAACCTCCTGGCCTGGCTCGCGCAAGTGGCAATGAAGGTCAATGAAGCCGGACGAGACGATGCAATTGGCGGCATCAAGAACCAGGGCGTCGGGGGCGGAAATTCCGGCAGCGAGCTTCGCAATGTGGCCTTTGTCGATGAGAATGTCAAGACGCGCGTCGGTTTTGGAGGCCGGATCGAGGACGCGGCCGTTTTTAATGAGCAGCATGAGGAGAATCCTTTACTTGTACTTGTTCTTGCGGCTCGGCGGAGCCGGCGATCAGTTCAAAAAGAATGGCCATGCGGATGGCGAGGCCGTTGGTGACTTGCTCGAGAACGCAGGATTGCGGGCTGTCGGCGACAGTGGGATCGATTTCGAGGCCGCGAATCATTGGGCCTGGATGCAAGACGATGGCTTTGGGATGGGCGATACGCAAACGCGCGGGTGTTAGCTGGTAACGAAGAATATATTCGTCGGCGGAAAGCGAAGGTTCATGGAGGCGTTCCTGCTGTATGCGAAGAGCCATGATTACATCGACGCCTTCGAGGGCTTCTTCGAGACGCGGCAGGCGGCGAATGCCGGGCGCGAGGGATTCGAGTTCGCGCGGCAGCCACATGGCAGGGCCGCAGAGCGTGATACGCGCGCCGAATTTTGAGAGCAGATGAATGTTGGAGCGCGCGACGCGGCTGTGCAGAATGTCTCCGATGATGGTGATGTTGCAATTGTCGAGCGCACCGGCGCGATCGCGAATGGTGAGCGCGTCGAGAAGCGCTTGCGTGGGATGCTCATGCGTGCCGTCGCCCGCATTGATGACGGGAACGCCCACGCGCGTGGAAACGAATTCCGCGGCACCCGAAGAACTGTGGCGAATGACGATGGCGTCGGGCTTCATGGCTTCGAGCGTCAGGACCGTG
Organism: Candidatus Acidiferrales bacterium; assembly: GCA_050746905.1. Lineage (GTDB taxonomy): Bacteria > Acidobacteriota > Terriglobia > Acidiferrales > UBA7541 > DAHUXN01. The sequence goes on along the minus strand of JBOGNJ010000033.1, from coordinate 24,256 downwards.
TCACTGAGTGATTCACCTTTTTTCAGGCTGGAGGATTCAGCTTGCAGATTCATCTGGTCGGCGCCCAGGCGCGATGCGGCCATAGCGAAACTGATTTTTGTGCGCGTGGAATTCTCGAAAAAAGTGAGCGCGACGGTCTTGCCGCGCAGCGTGGCCAGTTTTTTCAAAGGATAGCGCTGGAATTCCTGGAAAGGCTTCGCCTGATCGAGAAGGAAGGCGATCTGCTCGCGAGTTAGCGGCTCAATGGCCAGCAAATGGCGGAAACGATGCGACACAATCTCCCTCGGATGTGAAATTGGTGCGGCTCAGTCCACACGGTCCATAACCATGACGCGCTCTTCCCTGTCGATTTCGTTCAGGCGGACTTCGATAATTTCGGCGTCCGTGGTTTCGACCGCGCGGCCGATGAAGCTCGCCTCGACAGGCAGTTCGCGATGGCCGCGGTCAATCAGTACGCAAAGGCGGATGCGGCGCGGACGGCCCAGATCGAAAAGGCCATTCATCGCGGCGCGCACGGTGCGTCCGGTATAAAGAACGTCATCGACGAGGAGCAGATCGCGATCGTCGACAGGAAAAGGGATTTCGCTGGACTGCACGACCGGCTGCGGTGCGACCGTGGAGAGGTCGTCGCGGTAAAGGGTGATGTCCAGCGTGCCCACGGGAATTTCGGCCTTGGATGAGGCGCGAATGGATTTCGCGAGACGTTCGGCGAGGGGAATGCCGCGACGGCGAACGCCGATCAGCGCGAGGTCCTTGGCGCCGCCGGTGTTTTCGACGATTTCATGCGCCAAACGTTCAAGCGTACGGCGAATTTCGTCCGCGGACATGAGCTGGCGCTTCTCAATGATGCGCATAGGGCGCCCTATCGTAACACAGGGCCGAAAAACCGTGAGCGTGCAGCAGCCCGGCGCGGTCAAGTGGAGGCTGAGGATGGCGTGGGCAGTGTCCGCGTGATAGACTCCTTGCGGTGACCCTGCCAGCCAGCGCCCGGCGGCACACGGACGTTGACCTCAGCGTCCGTATCGGATCCCTCCTTCTTTCCAACCCCGTAATCGCCGCGAGTGGCACGTTTGGCTACGGAGTCGAGTTTGCCCACCTGGTCGATTTGAATTCCCTCGGCGGAATCGTGGTGAAAGGTTTGTCAGCCCAGCCAATGGCGGGAGCGCCTTCGCCGAGACTTTGCGAGACGGCGGGCGGGATGCTGAACGCGGTCGGCCTGCAGAACATCGGCGTGCGCGCGTTCGTTGCGGAGAAGCTGCCGGAGCTACGTAAGTACCGGGTAGCGGTGATTGCGAACGTGTTTGGGCACACAGTGGCGGAATACGTGGAGGTGATTCGCATCCTCGAAGGGGCGGAGGGGCTGGCCGGTTACGAACTGAACATCTCCTGTCCAAACGTCGATCACGGCGGGGCGGAGTTTGGGCTAGATCCAGCTCTCACTACAGAGGTCATAAGTGCTGCGCGCCAAGCCGCCAAGAGACCCCTGTGGGTGAAAATGGCCCCCAACGCGGACGTGAAGAGGATCGCGCAGACGGCTGAAGCAGCGGGGGCAGATGCGCTGACGGTTGCCAATACTTACCCGGCTATGAGCATTGATCCCCTGTCCGGCAGGTCAAGATTGGGACGGCTGACCGGCGGGCTCTCTGGTCCGGCCATAAGGCCACTCACTTTGAGACTGGTTTATGAACTGAGCCGGGCGGTAAAGGTGCCGATAATCGGTCTGGGGGGCATCGAGACGGCTGCCGACGCCGTGGAATACTTGATGGCTGGAGCGACGGCAATTCAGGTTGGGACGGCTCACTTCGCCGATCCGAGGGCGTCGGAAAGCGTGGTGGAGGATTTGCGGCACCACTGTAAGGAGTTAAATATACCTACTATCAGTAGTTTACGGATGTCTGTCGAGTAAGATTGCCGGTTGATTCAGGGAAGATATGTATTGAGCGCCGCAGCCCGTTAGGATAAAATAGTCGTTGATTTTTAAAGGGTTACGAAATTATGCGGCTTGAGCGAGCTTTAATTCGGGACGCGGCTTTGGTAGCAGTTGCGGCAATCGTTTTGCTCCCCGCAATGAAGGCACCAGCCCGGTCGGTGAGCGGACTTGCAGGCCCAGCGCGCGTTTTGTCCGTAACGCCGAGCCTCGCCGCTTCCAATCGGAACCTGAAACCGAAGCCCCTGAAGACGTGGGTGTGCCTGTCCAGCTGGTACGGTGGAGATTTTGACGGACAGGTTACGGCAAACGGCGAAATCTATGATATGTATGCGCAGACGGCGGCTCACCCCAGCCTTCCGCTGGGATCCGTGGTAAGGGTGGAGAATCTGCGGACGCACAAGAGCGCGGTCGTTCGAATTAACGACCGGGGCCCGTACGTACCGGGCCGTTCCTTGGATGTCTCGTATCAGGTGGCGCGGGAGCTTGGATTCGCCCACCGCGGGGTTGCTCGCGTCAGAGTTGAGTTGTTAAAGGTGCCGCCATCGAAGACGCCACACGCCGGCAACTGATTGTCGCTCTGGACTTTCCTCATCTTCCCGAAACTATTCAACTTATTCGCAAGTTAAAGGGCCGGATCGGCTTGGCTAAGATTGGCAGCCAGCTCTTCACCGCCGAAGGCCCGGCGGCTGTCGAGCGCGTCGCGCGGCTCGTTCCCGGCGTCTTTCTCGACTTGAAATTCTGCGACATTCCAAACACAGTAGCGGGAGCGGTGGCTGCCGCAGCCAAACTGCCCAAAGTGCGGATGCTGACGCTCCATACAACGGGCGGCTTGGAGATGATGCGCGCCGCCAAGGATGCGTTGAAGGGAGTCAAGAAACCTCCCCTTTTGCTTGGTGTGACCATTCTGACTAGCCTGGACGACGCGGCCTTAGGACGGATAGGACTTGCCGGGCCCGCGGAGAGTCGAGTTGTTGCTTTGGCACTGCTCGCCCAAGAAGCCGGGGTTGGGGGGATTGTCGCGTCGGCGCGCGAGGTTGAAGCGGTTCGCATGGCGCTTGGGCAGAAGATGCGAATCGTAGTGCCGGGCGTGCGTCCGGCCTCGACAGGTGGGACTGGTAATGCAGATGACCAGGCGCGGGTCGCTACGCCGGGGAACGCGATCCGCTGGGGGGCTGATTATCTGGTGGTAGGACGGCCAATTACGGCGGCTCCTGACCCGGCGAAGGCCGCCGATGCAATTCTCCTCGAAATGAATGCTGCCAGAAAAGCCCGCTCCTAGCGTTTGCGCACCGCCGCCTTATTGTGCTCCTTTGTTGTGCCTCTTCGCACAAGCCAATAGTTTGACCACGCCGGGCGGGTCGGCTAGCCTACCTCTGCGTCAACAATGGGCGCACAAAATGGCCAGACACGTCATCGTCGGAACGGCCGGACACATTGACCACGGTAAATCGGCGCTGGTCGAAGCGCTGGCGGGGACCCATCCCGACCGCTTAGAGGAAGAGAAGCGGCGCGGAATCACGATTGACCTGGGATTCGCGTTTCTAGATTTGGGCGATGTGCGCTTGGGCTTTGTGGACGTTCCCGGACACGAGCGGTTCGTGCGGAACATGCTCGCGGGTGCAGGGGGAATCGATTTGATGCTGCTGGTGGTGGCGGCGGATGAGTCGATCAAGCCGCAAACGCGCGAGCATTTCGATATTTGCCGGCTGCTGGGGGTCAGACGGGGAATCGTCGCGATCACGAAAACGGATTTGGTCGAGCCGGACGTTTTCGGGTTGGTAAGGTTGGAAATAGAGGAATTTGTCCGCGGGTCGTTTCTGGAGGGCGCGCCGGTCTTGGGAGTGAGCGCAAAGACAGGTGCGGGGCTCGAAGAATTGAAGCGAGAATTAGTCGAGGCCGCTGTCGGCGCGTCCGGCAGAGATGCGTCGAGATACGTGCGATTGCCGATTGACCGCGCGTTTGCGATGAAGGGATTCGGCACGGTAGTCACGGGGACGCTGATTTCCGGGACGCTGCGAAACGAAGACGAAGTAGAGCTGTTTCCGACAGGGAGACGGTTGCGAGTGCGCGGGCTGCACTCAGGTGGGCGCGCGGTAACGAAAGCCGAAGCAGGTCAGCGGACGGCCGTGAATTTAGCGGACATTGACGCCGGGGAAATTACGCGCGGGACGGCGTTGGCGGCTCCGGGAGTTTTTCATGCGACGAAACGGATTGATGCGCGAATCACACTGCTGCCTTCGGCGCGAGCGATGAAGAATCGAACGCGCGTGCATTTCCACCAAGGGACGGCGGAGACGATCGCGAGCGTGGGCTTGCTGGGACAAGACGCGCTCGACGCCGACGGCACGGCATTCGCGCAACTCCGGCTCGACGATGCCGTTTTTGTGTTGCCGGGCGACCGGTTCATTTTGCGGCAATTTTCGCCGCTGATGACGATTGGCGGAGGCGTGGTGCTCGATGCACTGGCGGCGCGGCACAAGAAAAGCGATTCCCGCGCTATTCGAGCGCTGGAGGCATGGGAGAGCGGCAAACGCGATGAAATTCTCGCGGCGCTCGCCCTTGAGGATGCGCGCGGGCTGGATCTGGCGCGGATTGTTGCGCGAACGGGATGGCTTGAAAGCGAGGCGCGGGAGACGATTCAAAGACTTGCGGAGGCGCGAAGGATTCGCATCGTTAGTGAACAGCCACTAGGGGTGGTTTCGATTGAAGAATTTGACAGGCTGCAGCGCGACGTGGAGCGGCAGATCGACGAATTTCATAAGCAGAATCCGCTCGTGCCAGGGATTGCGAAGGAAGACCTGCGCGGGCGAGTCGCGGAGCGGGTGAAGCCGGAAGTTTTTCGCGCAACTCTTGACGATTTAATCACACGGCGAAGAATTGTGGTAACCGGCGACATCGTGCAAAGGGCGGGACGCGAGATCGCGCTGTCGGCGGAGGAATCGCGCGCCAAGGAGCAAATCGCGCAGGAATTCGAGCGCGCGGGGCTTGCGGCTCCAGCGTTGAACGAAGTGCTCGGGAAATTGCCAGTGGACACGCGGCGTGCGCAGAAGTTGCTGCAAATCCTGCTTCGCGAAAAGACGCTGGTGAAAGTGACCGAGGAACTGGTGCTTCACAGGGCGGCCCTGGAACGATTGCGCGAGCTGCTTGCCGACTACAAACGAAAACACGGCGAGCGGCTGTCGATTGCGGCATTCAAGGAACTGGCGGGCGTGAGCCGCAAATATGCGATTCCGCTGCTCGAATATCTGGACCGCCAGCGGTTGACGCGCCGGGCGGGCGATGAGCGTGTTATACTCTGAATGAGATCCACTTTACGGCGGCGGTGGCGAGTGTGGCCGCGCCGGGGAGCGGATCCTGCCAGGAGGCTTTATGGAACTCAGCCCGATGCATTTGCTGTTGATTCTGATCATCGTGGTGATCTTGTTTGGCGGGCGCAGGATCCCGGAATTGATGCGTGGTTTGGGGACGGGCATTAAGGAATTCAGGCAAGGGATGCGCGACGAGCCGCACACAAACCCGCCACCTCCGCCACCCGCGACACCGACGACTCCGCCGTACGAAGAGAAAAAGTAGACGGCAAACTTCTCCAGGATTTGATTTCGCGCGGCAGCCGAGTGGCTGCCGTTCGCTTTTTATGTTGTTGCTTCACGAATGCGGGCCATCCGGACGCCCATGCCCGCGCGGTGGCAGCGCTTCCTCCCGGTAAAGCCTGACGATATGCGGTGTCGCCGCGGCGAAGAGCATCGCCAGCATTCCGGCGATGGCGATGACGCCGCCAAAATCAAACAGCCGGTACGTGGAACCGAAAACGGAGCTTCGCGGATTCAGCCACAGCGCGATGCTGCCCAGCGAGAGAAGAATCCGAATCTCCGTGGGGCCGAATTTCCAAAAAGAAAGCTGGAATGTCCGGAGGGTGTACGTGGCGAGATAACTCTCGATGGAAAGCAGCAGAAACGCGGTCAACATGCCGGCGGCGATCGTCCAGTTCAGACGACCGGACGCAGTCAGGCCGCCAATCAACAGCACAGCTCCTACCGAGTCAATCATGTGGTCCACATAAAAACCGTAGCGTGGCCGTTGGCAATTCCGGAAGCGGGCCAGAGTGCCATCGAGACTGTCGCCGAACCAATTGAGCGCCAGGCAAAGCGGGGCAAGCAAAAAACCAATGCGATGCCAGCGCGCCAGCACGTAGCTCGCACAGGCAAGGCACATCGAGGCGAGTCCGAGCAGAGTCAGTTGGTCCGATGTGACCCACAGAGGTAAACGCGCAGCGATCCAAAGCAGAACGCTCTTTTCAAAACGGGCGGAGAAGCTTTCTTGAATGCGGTTTGCGTCTTGAAATGACGCGGCGTGTTTTGAATTGGCGTCAGGGTTATCGGGTTCCGCCTCTCCCATGCCTAATTGCCCCATTGCGAATGGAACCTGGTTCAGAGCCATTGTTTCTCTCCTTTCTGTTTTCGTTATTCGTGATCTCTTAAACTTGGGAACTTGCGCAGGAGCGCGTCCCGCGTGGCGCTCAGCGTGAAACGCAGCGATTTGGCCGGGACGTTCTTGATGAACGGCGCGACGATCCAGTTCAGTCCCGTTGGAATATCGCGCGTCAGGGATATGGCGCGGCACTGAATGTAGACGCCGCCATCGGCCTGTTCAAAACTCCAATAGGAATCGAGACGCCAGAGAAATCCGCTGTCGTTTTCCGGTGATTTTTCGCGTTCGACAGCCTCGCCTGCGTTCTGGACTTCCGCGATTCGTGTGCTGTGCGAAAGGCTGCACGCACGCGAGGCGCTCACCTGTTCATAGCGGATTTCGTATTCCGTGTTGAAGACAACCGTCAGCACATCGGTCTGTTTCAACTGGAGAAAAACGCGAAAGAGATTTCCGGAACGGGAGAGTAGCTTCGATTTAAGGACATCTGGACGGTAGTAATTCGGCGCGTGGTCGTAATCCTGCACCACGGAAAGTGTTTGTGAAAGCGAGACGCCCGGAACGAATATGACGCCGAGCCAGTCGTGAATGAGTCCGCCGGAGACGTGTACGCCGCTTGAATCGCAACCCGAGAGGCACTGCACAAGCGCTGTTCCGCTCTTGAGTGGCGGGTTTGCGCGAAGGCGGGAACTGTTGTGCGCTGTGTCGTCAATCCAGAGGAAAGGTCCGCGCGGCCGGCAATGCGCCTGCACGCGCACTTCTGCATCCTGGATGTAATTCTCAAAGGCGCGGACTGTTTCCGGCCGCAATTCAATCGAAACAATCATGGCGCGGGCTGTCGGCAGGATTACCAGGGAGGCCGCCACTGGCAGAATCAAGAGCCTCGTTCGCAGATACGCGGGCCGCATGACAGTTAAAATTGCATGCGGGCCGCGGCGGCAGCAATGCACAAGACATCATCTGGAGCGCAAAAAAAGCTCTCCCAATAACTCCGGGACTATCAAATAGATACTGAAATTCCTCGCATGCGTCTTAGAATGAGCTCCTCATGTTGATGAGGAGTCTGCCGTGCACGAGATTGCGCGAGAGGCGAGATCGTTTCGTTTCGGACCCTTTGAATTAGCCGGCGGCACGGGCGAATTGCGAAGGGAAGGCAAACGGGTGTCCCGCCTGCAGGCTCAGCCGCTCCAAGTGCTCCTGATGCTGCTTGAATGTCCCGGAGAAGTGGTGACGCGTGATGAACTGCGCCAGAAAATCTGGTCGTCGGACACTTTTGTGGATTTCGATCACGGCGTAAACACAGCGATCAATAAGCTGCGCAGTGCGCTGGGGGAGTCGGCCTCGAGCCCTCGTTTCATAGAAACGTTACCGCGAATTGGTTACCGGTTCATCGCCGCGGTGGAAGCGTTGGGTGCTGGTTCCTTACAATCCGGGGAAAAACCGGAAACGAGGTTGCCTGCGCAAACCCCGGTGACGAAAACATTGCCGGAAAACGCGGCGGCGGTGGCGGAACGGACTTTCTTAAGTCAGGCGGACGATCTGCCGGCAGCGCCGCATCGCCTCACGCGCTTGTTATTTTTTCTTATTCAGTTGCTGTACCTCGGATTCTATATTGCCGTGCTGGCCAGATTGCCGGAGGCGCAATCGAGGCTTGGTGGTTTTACAAGCCACTCGTTTTTCGTGTATGTCGTGTTAATTCTGACAGCCGCGGCGGGGATTCCTGTCCGCCTGTATCTGCTTTCCGCGATTGCATTCAACTACGATGGCTTAAGCCGGAAATTCCAGAAGATTTTTCCATACGTGTTTCCGCTGGACGAAGTCTGGGCGCTCTCTCCATTTCTGATGGCCCAAGACATAGGGTTGGGCCTCTCACTCGCAGCCACTGCCGCCCTGGTATATCTGCCGTTCGCCCAGCGGAGTCTCTTGTTGATGAGCGCGAGGGCTTCGGTTCCTTCGGCTGAAAAGAAGCGATAAGAAAAATGAGGGTTGCAATTGTTCAAGATGAGGTCCGGCATTCGGCTTCTATTTCGTGGAGCAAGGAATAAAGGCGCGACAGAGGCAGCCCCATGACGTTGAAGTAGCAACCTTCAATGTGTGAAATAAATTTTCCGCCGCGGCCCTGGATGGCGTACGCGCCCGCTTTGTCAAATGGCTCGCCGCTGGCGATGTAATTCTCGATTTCCTTTTCGTTCAAACGCTCGAACGTAACGCGCGTCCTCTCCACGGCGGTGCGTGCGGCTCCGTTTCCTGTCAGAATCGCCAAGCCGGTGTAGACCTCGTGACTTTTGCCACTAAGGCGGCGAAGCATTTCGCGCGCGTTCTCCGGTGACGAAGGCTTGCCAAGAATTTCGTTGTCGATCACAACGACGGTGTCGGCGCCAATGATGACGCTAGAATCGCGCGCCAATTTGTCTGAGAGCTGACGGTGGGCCGCGCGGGCCTTTTCTTCCGCAAGGCGGAGAACATAATCACCGTCGGCTTCGTTTGCGCGGCGCGATTCATCGACATGCGGGGCCACAACTTCGAAAGCGAAACCAGCGTTACGCAGAATCTCCGCGCGTCGAGGAGAAGCCGAGGCGAGGATGAGTTTGAATTTCTGTTGCACGAAGGTGAGCCTAAATGACGACGGATTCCTGGTATTCGCCGAAGGCGCGGCGGAGGGCATCCGAGATTTCGCCGAGGGTGGCGTAAGATTCGACGGCCGACAGAATGGCGGGCATAAGATTTTCGGTGGAGCGGGCGCGGCGTTCGACTTCGGCGAGGGCGGCTTTGGATTTTGCGGAGTCGCGGCGGGCGCGCAAAGCATTCAGGCGCGCAACCTGTGAGCTTTCGGCTTCAGGATTGATGCGCATCGTGGGAATCTGTTTCCCTTCATTTTCGGTGAAGCGGTTCAAGCCGACGACGACCACCTCGCCGCGCTCGACGGCCTGCTGATAGTCGTATGCGGCCTGCTGCACTTCCGCTTGCACGAAGCCCGTTTCGATGGCGCGGAGCATGCCGCCGAGAGCGTCGATTTTGGCAATATACTCCGAAGCTCCGCGTTCGATTTCGTTCGTGAGATGCTCGACGGCATACGAACCAGCGAAGGGATCAATGGTGTTCGTGACTCCGGTTTCGTGGGCGATGAGCTGTTGCGTGCGCAACGCAAGCAGAGCGGATTGCTCGGTAGGCAGCGCGAGAGCTTCGTCGAGGCTGTTCGTATGCAGCGACTGGCAGCCGCCCAGAACCGCGGCGAGCGCCTGCAACGCCACGCGAACGAGATTGTTTTCCGGCTGCTGTGCGGTAAGCGTGGAGCCGCCCGTCTGTGCATGAAAACGAAGCAGCAACGAACGGTCGTCTTGGGCATGAAAACGATCACGCATCAGGCGAGCCCATAGACGGCGAGCGGAGCGGAATTTCGCCACTTCGTCAAGCAGACCGTTGTGGGAGTTGAAGAAAAAGGAAAGCTGCGGCGCGAAGTCATCAACTTTTAGGCCGGCGGTCAATGCCGCGTCAACATACGCGATGGCATTCGCCAGAGTGAACGCGACTTCCTGCACGGCGGTCGAGCCCGCTTCGCGAATGTGGTAGCCGGAGATGGAAATGGCGTTCCAGTTGGGAATTTCGGCGCGGCACCACGCAAAAATATCCGTAACGATACGCATCGCGGGCCGAATGGGATAGATGTACGTGCCGCGCGCGATGTATTCCTTGAGGATGTCGTTCTGCACAGTGCCGGGAAGGCGGCGAAGGTCGGCGCCCTGCTTCTTGGCGACGGCGACATACAATGCGAGCAGGATCGCGGCCGTGGAATTGATGGTCATTGAGGTCGAGACGCGGTCAAGCGGAATGCCGTCGAAGAGCGTCTCCATGTCTTCGAGGGAATCGATGGCCACGCCAACTTTGCCGACTTCGCCGCATGCGAGCGCGTGGTCGGAATCCATGCCGATCTGCGTGGGAAGATCGAAAGCGACGGAAAGGCCCGTCTGCCCCTGAGAAAGCAAATAGCGGTAGCGTTGATTGGATTCGGACGCGGAGCCAAAACCGGCGTACTGGCGCATGGTCCAAAAACGCCCGCGGTACATGGTGGGATAAATTCCGCGCGTGAATGGAAACTGGCCGGGGAAGCCCAAATCGGTGTCGGGATCCCAGCCTTGAAGATGTTCCGGCGTGACGACAACGTCGAGCGGCAACGGGACTGGATTGGTTTTCGGCACGTTGTCTGGCGTCTTGTTGCGTTCTCGATTCTTGCCGGCGGGCGCTTCGGTTTTTGCGGGAATCTTATTCATGTGTCCGGGTGATTCAGCGCACGCGGCGCGCACTGCGGAAAGACGAAAAAGAAAACCAAACCATCATAAGCGCATAGCCCAAGGCGAATGCGGCGATCCACTGGCCGCCAGGCTGATGGCTTTGCTTCCAGGCGGCGGCGCCGGCGTATAAAGCGAACAGAGCAAACAGAGTCCCGGCCGCCTCATGGAAAAGCTGGCGGGCGAGTTTCCAAAAAGCGCGGAACATGGCCGAGCCGCCGCGCCAAAACGCCGAAATCCAGTTAGGACTGGAACGCGAATACCCGCTTGCGCCCATGCCCCCATTCTAATACATAGGGCTGTCCAAAGGTGCAGTGCCGGGTGGCGCACTTGTGCTTGTATCCTTGGGGCTGCCGCCATAAAATCGAATCAGACGAGGAGGATGACCTTGCGGCTCGATGACAATTTAAAAGCCTTGCTCCGCGAACTGGGACACGCTATCAACGATTCCGTGGCGGATTCCGAGAAGATTGCCGCGGCCATTGCCAACGTGCGGTCGGCCGGCTACGACATCGTGCTGAAGCTGGATGCGACGATCGGCCTGGCGCAACGGCCCACGCAAGAATCGAAGATGACGACGACGGACCGGCGCTTCCTGGAATCGCTGCATATTCGCGTGGACGAGGAAGTGCTGGACGAGCGCGCCGAGGAGGCAAAAGTCGATATCACGCCGCAGGACATCAAGTTTCTGAAGTCGCTTAAGATCTCCTTGGACGAAAATGTGGAAGATGTGTAAACGAATCGCTATCGCGATCTTTTTTTTGGCCTCGCTGGCCGGGGTTGGCCTGCCATCGGCGTCCGCACAGGTGACCACGGGCAAGGCCATCACCGTTAAGCGGAAGACCGCGAAGCCGCCCAAAGTGAAACTCGATACGTTCAAGGGCGAGGTGATTCGCATGAACACGGTTTCGATCATGGTGCGCGATCCGAAGAATTCCTACATTGTGCGCACATTTACGTTCTCACCGAGCGTGGCAAAGCATCTGCAGCCGTTGATTGACAAGGGCGGTTACCAATCCGGTGACCATGTGACGATTAAGTACGCCGCGGGAAGCACGGTGGCGCAGTCGATCAAAGGAAAGGCCTCGAAAGCGTTCTAAGTTAGCAGCAGCCACGAATCGCAGTACAATCCCACCGGAAGGTTTCCATGATTCGCCCCGCCGCTGTCGCCGGACGTTTTTACCCCGCCGACGCTGCCACACTGCTTCGCCAAGTCGACGGCTGCGTTTCTAATCCGGCTGAGAAAATTCGAGCGACCGGGTGCATCGTGCCGCACGCAGGTTATATGTACTCGGGACGCGTGGCGGGAACAGTGTATGGCGCGCTTGAATTGCCGTCGAGATTCATTCTGATCGGGCCGAGGCATTATCCGCACGGCGAGCGGCTGGCGATTATTTCCGAGGGCGCGTGGGAAACGCCGCTTGGCGAAGCGAAAATCGACACGGCGCTCGCGGTTGCTTTGAAGGACGCGCTGCCGCTCTTGCGCGAGGACACTGTCGCCCATTCGGAGGAGCATTCTCTTGAAGTGCAGTTGCCATTCTTGCAGAGAATCGCGGGCGACTTTACGTTTGTTCCCGTCGTGATTGGAACGGACCGCTTCGACGCGCTCGAAATGCTGGGACACGCGGTGGCGCAGGTGATTCGCGGGCAAAAAGAAAACGTATTGATTATTGCGAGCTCGGATATGAATCACCGCGAAAGCGACGAGATCACGCGCGTGAAAGACCGCAAGGCAATTGACACGATTCTTGCACTGGACGCGCGCGGGTTGTATGAAACAGTGCGCCGCGAGAACATCACGATGTGCGGCTACGGTCCCGCCGTCGCGATGATCACCGCGGCGCAGCAATTGGGCTCGACGAACGCGGAACTTCTGCAATATGCAACTTCAGGCGACGTGAATGGCGACCGCGAAGGCGTGGTGGGCTACGCGGGAATTATCGTTAGTTAAACTCGCGCGCCCACAATAAACGCTGACCTCCCCGCCAATCTTTTCATCACTATTACGGAACTCGATGCGCAAGCGCCGGCCCGCGATGGGAGGGACGGATGGGCCGGCGATGGGTGCAAGCTGTCTCGGCGGCTTCGGCCGGCAGCGGAAAGTGAATGCCGATGTTTATTACGTTCGTGGTCATCGGATCGCTTGCGATACTCCTGGTTCTCTCGCGCGCGTTGCTTGCCTTGTTTGGACCAACTCCACAATACCGCACCGATGGGTTCGCGCCTGGCGACCTCGGTTCTCTCGATTACGTCGTGTTTCTCGGAGCAATTTGCGACGCGCCCATCAACCAGCATACAACAGTGACCGTTCTAAGAAACGGAGACGAGATTTATTCCGCCGAGCTTGCGGCAATCCACGCGGCGCAACACGGTGTCAATCTCGAGTCCTATGAATTCATAGCAGGAGAAGTCACCAAGCGGTTCGTTGAAGCCATGACTGAACGGGCGCGCGCCGGAGTGCAAGTGCAGGTCGTGGTAGACGCGATGGGGAGCTTCGGCACGCATGACAGTTATTTCGCCAACCTTCGCGACGCGGGCGGACGCGTTGAGTGGTATCACCCCTTGCGTTGGTATTCCTGGCCCAAAGCGAATAATCGCACGCACCGCAAATTGCTGGTAGTGGATGGCAAAATAGCATTCTGCGGAGGCGCCGACTGGGCGGATGAGTGGCTGATCGCGAAGAAAAATAAGCCCGCCTGGAGAGACACCATGTTTCGGATCGAAGGCGACGCGGTGGCGGCTCTGCAGGCTGTGTTCGCTGAAAACTGGCTCGAAACAGACGGAAGCGTCCTAACCGGCGAGAAACAATTTCCGCCGCCCGAACTCAATGGCGATGCAACCGCGCTGGTGGTGAATAGCACGCCGCACAGCGGCCAAACCCGCGCGCGCATCCTGTTCCAAACCCTGCTGGAATCGGCGCATCGCACGATAGATGTCACGACGCCCTATTTCCTGCCCGATAAAGCCGTGCGGCGGGCGATGATCCGCGCGGCGCAGCAGCGGGGCGTGCGTGTTCGCGTGCTCACCGCCGGCCGGCGCATTGACCACGCGTTTGTCCGGCACTTGAGCCACTCGATGCAGGGCTCGCTATTGAAAAACGGGATTGAAATTCACGAATACGAACCGTCCATGATTCACGCCAAGATTATGACGATTGACGGCATCTGGAGCGTTATCGGTTCGACCAACTTCGATCACCGCTCCTTCGGCCTTAACGATGAGGTTAACGTCGCCGTGCGAGACGAAAAACTCGCCGCGAGGCTGCTTCAGGATTTTGAGAACGATCTCGAACACAGTGGCCGTTTCACTTACGAGACATGGCGAAAACGGTCCGCGACAGCAAAAGCCCTGGATTTTCTAATTGGCACGTTTGAACGGGAGGAGTAAGAGGGCTGATTGGCAGGCCGGAACGGCCATGTCCTGGTTACCCGGCAGTTATTCGCGCCGCATCGCGTTCCGAAGGAAATTACGCCCATCAGGCGTCGCCGGACGTATGGCAAGCAAAAAACAAAAAACTGTCGCATCGTTTCTAGTGCGGCCGGCCGGAAGCGACCGCATGCGGCGCGGGCGCGGAAGGCGCGCTTCCCGTCGCAGCGCCAGACATTCGCGGCGCGGAAAATGCGGGAGTGGAACCACTACGGCCCGGCGCGCCAAAGCCCTGTGGCTCGCTGATACCCATGCTGCTCATGCCCACCGGCGCGGACTGGCGGGGAATGAACATGGGAGCCGGACGATGAGGCAGCGAGGCAGATGGCATTCGCATGGCATTCTGGACTCTGAACACTTGCGGCGCGGGTGCGGCCGGCAGGCGCGAATTCATCGCCGGAATGTTGCCGCTTGTGGCGAGTGAACGCTGCAAACGAGCCATGCTCGGAGCCGTGGGGAACAACGCCCTGGAAGCTTGTGCCGGCGCGTTCCGGTTCGCCGCCAAAGCCGCTCCGGCAACGCGGGGAGCTCTGCCGTTTTCAAGCGGGCCGCCCGGCAATACTTGAACGGGACGATTGCCGCCTGCAGCCACGATTCGCACCGAACTTGTATTGCCGATTGATTTCGAGTTGCTCACAATCAAAATACGCGGAGACGTGGGAAACCTGGACCCAATGCCGGATCGCGGAGCCGCCGGCGCCCAACCCACTTGATTACCGATGGAATACCAATTCACGGGCGCGGGATTCCAGAAGCCGAAATTGTTCGGAAACCACGTCCAGCCATACGCCGGCGAGAACATCCAGTTGCCGAAGTGATAAGGAACCCATCCCCAAGGCTCGCCGCTGATCCACGTCCAACCGAGACCCGGATAGGAAGCCCATTGGCCCATCGAAAATGGCGCCCAGCCTGCCGTCATGCCGAATGGCTGCCAGCCGTAGCCGTAACCCGCAAAATAATTCCAGCCGCCGTACGCGGAAAGATCGCCCATGCCGTAGCTGAAGGGCGCGTTCGCATAAGACAGTGACTGTGCGGTCGCGGTTTGCAGAGTCTGTTCGCGGCTCTTCACCCAGCGATCCCACGCATCCACTTTTGGACTTGCGCTAACGGCGCTCGTTTCGATTTTCGATTTGTAGGCAAGAGTCTGGCCCTTCACGAGCGTCCTTGCATCGGTGGAACCTTCGAGAGCGCCGACTTGCACTTCGCCCTGCATCACGCTGATGGAAGCGCCATCGTGGAAGGCGTCCACGCGGAAGAGCGAGCGCTTCGGCACCGTGATTTGCTCCCTCGAGGTGGAGACGACAAATGTGTCCGTGCGCTTCAAGTCCGCGTAAACGCTCACAGTGCCTTGCGCGAGCGTCAATTTGGTAATGCGGCCGCCGTCGGAGAGCGCGAGCTCAGTGAATTGCACCAGCGCGTTTTCGGAGATCCAGGCCGTGCTGCCATCCTCGAATTGAACTTCGGCGCGGCCGGCGTTGGTCCCGATGGTGACGCCCTGAGTTATGGGCATGTTTGCCGAGGCTGTTTCCCAGCCCGAGTGGCCGGGGCGCGAAATTTGTACGTCGCCGCCAACGAGGCTCAGGCGCACAATGCGGGCATAGCTCAAGTCAGACGCCTGTGCTGGCCGTGGGACACCCATCAAGCTAAAAATTGCAAAACTGAAGAGCACGAGGCTGATACCGGAGCGGCGCATAACGTACCCCCTTTTGGGGCATTCGAACAGATGGCATGCACACCCACTGAAGGGGTGCACGGCACTGGCAATATGCTCGCGCTTTAGGGAGGCGCGGTCAAGCGAATTCGCCGGGTCCGCGCGCCTCCCCGCTGTGTGGATGGAGTTGAATCGCGGAGACGGAGTCACTATACTGCGCGCCTTGTCCGAAGTGCGGAGGGCGGCTCCGGCAACGAAGGAGGTTTCTGCAATGATTCGTAAACTGGCGAACGGCGGCAGCATTATCTTGATCGTGGCTTTGATTATCTCGCTCGCGCCTCGAAGGATGGCGGCTCAGGAGGCGCCCGCCGGCCAGGTCCACAGCAAGGACGGCAAGAGATTATTCGGCACGAAGGAGGCGCTGCGCGTCGCGCGCGTGTCTTCTCCGCGGATTTCGCCGGATGGCTCGCGCGTAGCATATTTGGTCTCGGCGCTGAAGATGGAAAAGGATCAGCCAGGGAAGACCGTGACGCAATTGTGGGTGGTCCCAACGGCGGGCCCCGCGAGCGCGGCGCGACAGTATACGCGAGGCGAAAAAAGCGTCTCGAACATCTCCTGGTCGCCCGACGGCAAACTTCTTGCGTTCACCATGGACGCGGGAGAGGAGAAAGACGCGAAGCCGCAGGTTTGGTTCATGTATGGCGACGGCGGCGAGCCGTGGCAAGTGACGAAACACAAGGCTGGCGTGCGCACCTTCCAATTTTCGCCCGGCGGCAAGACTCTGCTGCTCGTGGCGTCCGCCGCGACCGCTGCGGACGAGGAAAAGCGCCACAAGGAGAAAGATGATGCGGTAGTGGTGGACCACGATTTCAAGATGGCGCAACTCTGGACGTGGAATGTTGCCTCGGGGCAGGAAAAGCAAATCACCCACGGAAATTTCATGGTCAGCGATCCGCGTTGGTCACCGGATGGGCCGCAGATTACGTTCACAACGACGCCGACACCGCTCACGGGCGACGCCAGCCTGCAAACCGCCTGGGTACTCGACGTGGCGAGCGGCCAGCAACGAAAATTGGTGGACAGCTCAAATCCGACGCACACCGCGCGGTGGTCTTCCGACGGGCGATGGATCGCTTACCTGAGCGGCGACGGAATCAGCGTGCACCAGACAAATTTGTTTGTCGTCAGCGCGGCCGGAGGCGCGCCACGCAAATTGACAGGCTCGTTTGAGCTCAACGCCTCGCAGCCCGTTTGGAGTCCGGATGGCAAGACGATTTACTTCAGCGCGGACACGCGCGAATCGTTGGAAGTTTTCGCCGCGGATGTTGCGGTCGGCGCAGTGCGGCAGGTCACGGAGAAGCCAGGGGTCGTCAGTATCGACGAAATCAGCGCGAACGGTGAAATTGCCGTTGGCACGTGGAGCGACGCCACGCATCCCACAAATGTCTCCCGTTCCGGTTTGAGCTTCCGCTCCATCGAGCCGATCACCAATCAAAACGCGTGGCTGGATGACTACGCGCTCGGCGAAACAGAAGTGGTGCAATGGAAGAGCAGCAAGGACGGCATGGAGATCGACGGCATCGTTACAAAGCCCGTCGGCTTTGATTCATCGCGCAAGTATCCCTTCCTGCTCAATCCTCACGGAGGGCCGACGGGAGCGTCGTTGCTCTCATTCAATCCGACAGAGCAAATCCTAGCGGCGAACGGGTACATGATTCTCGAGCCGAATTTTCGTGGCTCGACGGGCCGCGGCGAGAAGTTTGCGGCGGCGAACCAAAACGATTGGGGCGACGGCGACTACAAAGACGACATGAGCGGCGTGCAGGCCATGGTGGACAAAGGCTGGGCCGACTCGAATCGGCTGGGCGCGTTTGGGTGGTCGTATGGCGGTTTCATGACGTTCTGGATCGACACCCAGACCGACCGTTTCAAAGCGATTTCGCCCGGCGCAGGCCTTCCGGATCTCTATTCCATGTATTCGCAAACCGATATCCACCGCTACCTCCGCGATTTTTTCGAGATGAAGGCGCCGTGGGATAATTTTCAGGAATACTGGGACCATTCGCCCATGAAGTACGTCGAGAATGTGAAAACGCCGACGATGATTTTGCACGGGCAGGCAGACACGCGCGTACCGATTCCCCAGGGCGAAGAGTTCTATCGCGCGCTTGTCGAGCGGCATGTCCCGGTCGAATTCGTCACGTATCCGCGCGAGAATCACGGTTTCGTTGAGCCGCGGCACATCCAGGAACGCTGGCAACGCTATCTGGTTTTCTTTGGCAAATATTTGGACAACCCTCCGGTAACAGAGCCCAGAGAAGTCACCGAACGGATGAGCAAAGATTTGCCGTAGAACGAGAAGCCTTCGTTTGGCTCATGCCGTCGAGCCTATACGCTGGTCGTCCTGATTGTTTCAAACGCTTATTTCCTAGAAACACCAGCGAGCGCAGATACAAATTAGTGGTTGTTGCGAATTTGTTCCGCGAGGGAGCGGGCGCGCTGGCGGGCGATGTCTACCAGTTCGTCGTTCGCGGCGAGTTGGTCAAGCGTAGGCAGCAGGGCTCCTGGTTCGGGAAGAAGTTTGTTTCGGATGTCGCTCTGCACGCGGGTCATCACGTCGTTGACGCCCAGGTGATCGTAACGCATGGTGCGCACCATGTCGCTCAAATCGAGTTCTTGGCGCTGCAAGCCGTCAAAAATGGCGAGAAGTTGATTGGCGGCGCTGTTCAGCGTGTAGTTGAACGTTACCTGGAATTTCTCAGAGCCGTTTTGATAGCCGAAGGTCTTCTGTCCCAAATCGGCGATGCGGCGGTGAACGTCGAGATCCAGGTCCTCGAAGTTGTGCAATTCCGCAGCGAGTTGGAAGAGCTTGTGTGCCAGCGCCTGGCTGATCTGCATCGGCTGAGGGCTCGGCGTATCGTCGAGCTGGCGAATGTCGTAGGTTCCCGCGCCGTTTTCGTTGACCTTGATTTCCGCGAATTCAGGATAACTGGATTTGAAAATCTTGCGAAAGGTGAGGGTCGGTCCCTGCACGGAGTTCGTCGCGCCGGCGGTTCGCGACTGGGCGAAAGTGGACGGGACACACGAGAGTAACGCAATCCCAAGGCAAATGAACTTCGAGCCGCAATGTTTCATCGCTGGATTGGGATGCGCGCGGCTGAAAAATGGCTGCGCGAAGTGGCGCGCGCGCGCGGCACGGCCACAACAGGATTGACAATCATACTACGTTCCAGGCGCTCCGCGGCCCATGCAAAATGCGCGTGGCAAAGCGCGACAGCGAGCGCATCGGCAGCGTCGGCAGGCTCCGGTTGTTCGCAGAGCCCGAGCTGAACCTTCACCATTTGCTGCATCTGCTGTTTTGAAGCGCCGCCGGAGCCCGCGACGCTGGCTTTCACCTCGCGCGGCGAATAACTGTGGGCGGGAATGCCCGCTTGCGCGGCGGCGAGCAAAATGACGCCGCGAACTTCGGCGAGCCGAAACGCCGTGCGCATGTTAAGAGCCGCAAAGACCGATTCGACGGCAACAGCGTCGGGGGAGAATTCGTCGACGAGTTGAGCAACCATCTTGTGGATTTCACGAAGGCGTTCGGCGAAGCTGGCGCGCGTGGGGAAGCGCAACGCGCCGAAACGAAGCATCGCTGCGGCCTGGCCATGCAATTCGACGACGCCGTAACCTGTGGCGCCGGCCAGGGCAGGGTCTAGGCCGAGGACGCGAAAAGATTTGCGCGCGACTGAACCGTTTGCGGACATCGGTGTTACGTCATGACGATGTTGTGACAACCTCATGACAACGTGGTTCAGTCTACGCGCAGAAGAAAATTTCGGGGTAGCGTTTTTTCGGCGGGCGCAACGGGAAGGGCACTACGGGCACGGGAGCGCTAGCCAGCGACGGCGGCCTGAATTTCGTTTTCGTCAATGTCGAAATTCGCGTAGACGTGCTGAATGTCGTCGTGCTCTTCGAGCGCCTCGACCATCTTCAGCATTTGTTGCGCCTGCGCGCCGGTGAGCTTGACGTAATTCTGAGGAATCCAGCCGACTTCGGCGGCAGCCGGATTAATTCCCGCGGCGACCAAGGCGTCACGAACCTTGTCGAATGCCTCCGGCGGAGTCACTACTTCCCAGAAAGAGCCATCGTCTTTGAGGTCTTCTGCGCCCGCGTCGAGGACGATGCCCATCATTTTTTCCTCGTCGGCTGCTTCTTTCGCAACGGTGATGTCGCCCTTGCGATGGAACATCCAGCCCACGGCGCCCGTTTCGGCCATGTTGCCGCCGTGCTTGGCCATCAGGTGGCGAATTTCGCTGACGATGCGATTGCGGTTGCTGCAAACCACTTGGACGAGCATTCCCACGCCGCCCGGGCCGTAACCTTCGAAGGTCACTTCCTCGAGGACTTCACCTTCCATTTGACCGGTTCCGCGAAGAATGGCGCGCTCGATGTTGTCGTTGGGCATGTTCTCATTCTTGCCGGCCAGAATGGCTGTGCGCAGGCGGGGGTTCGTATTGGGGTCAGCTCCGCCCGAGCGCGCGGCAATCATGATTTCGCGAATGATCTTGGTGAAAGCCTTGCCACGACGAGCGTCGGTCGCGGCCTTCTTGTGCTTAATTGTTGCCCACTTCGAATGTCCGGACATACGGAATGCCTCACGGAAGAAACTGGCAGGAGCCGATGTGCCCTTGCTGCGACAGTCTAGCACACGGTTTCTGAAAGAAAAAGCTGAACACCGCAGGAGATGAGTGTCCCGTGGACAGAATTTGGGTCGGGCGATATACTCCCCGGTTCATTTGAAATGGGATCGCTTCCGTGTGCCTATTATTCCGCGTCGGGTGGGGAACTTTTTTGCCGCGCACGCGTACTAGACAGGGAAGTCCCGCAAAGGAGAATTATCGATGAGGAAAGCAGCACTGGCCCTGTGTGTCTTCATGCTGGCGACAGTTTGTTACGCGCAGCCCGGCTCCGCGCCGCTCCTGCTGCAGCAGCCGGCGATCAGCAAGACGCGGATCGTTTTCGTCTATGGCGGAGAATTGTGGAGCGTTGGCCGGAGCGGTGGCGACGCGATCCGCCTGACAACGGGAGTCGGCATTCAGTCCAATCCGCATTTTTCGCCGGACGAAAAATGGATCGCATTTTCGGGCCAGTACGGCGGCAACACGGATGTGTACGTGGTTTCCGCGGACGGCGGCGTGCCGAAGAGGCTGACGTACCATCCCGCGCCGGATACGGTGGTGGGCTGGACGCCTGACGGGAAGAGCGTGCTGTTTGAGTCGAGCCGCGACGCGTTTGCGAGCGGGGTGGCGCATCTTTTCACCGTGTCCGTAAATGGCGGCATGCCAACCAAACTGCCGTTCCCACTGGCCTATGAGGGCTCGTATTCGTCGAACGGGGCTGAGATCGCCTACCGACCCGTGGCGTTCCCCTGGGGCACGTGGTCGCACTACCGCGGAGGGACAGAGTCGAAAATCTGGGTCGCCAAGCTTTCGGATTCCAGTTACGAAGAAATTCCGCGCGGCGACTGGAACGAATTCGACCCGATGTGGGTGGGCAACAAAGTTTATTTCCTCTCGGATGAAAAGGGGCCGTTCACTCTGTATGAGTATGACCTTTCGACAAAAAAAGAGACGCAAGTGATTCCCAACGACGGTCTGCCGATCAAAGAGGCGTCGGCTGGGCCGGATGCAGTTATTTACTCGCAGTTCGGGGCGATTCACGTTTACGACATCGCGGTGCACCGCGAGCATGCGGTGATGATTCGCGTCGCGGGCGATTTTCCGCAGGTGATGCCGCATTTCGACAGCGTGGAGAAAAATATCCTCTCTGCGGGGATTTCGCCGACGGGTGTGCGGGCTGTTTTCGAAGCGCACGGCGAAGTTTTGACGGTGCCCGAAAAGCATGGGGACATCCGCAATGTTACGCATTCGCCGGGCGTCGCGGACCGCACACCCGCATGGTCACCGGACGGCAATTCGATCGCGTATTTCTCCGACGAGTCGGGCGAATACGCGCTGCACATCAAGGACCAGAACGGGATGGGTGCAATCAAGAAGATTAATCTGGGCAACCCGCCTTCGTATTTTTACGACCCGAAATGGTCGCCGGACAGCAAGAAAATCGCGTACACGGACAAACGGTTGAGCGTTTGGTACGTGGACCTTGATAAAGGCACGCCGGTGAAAATCGATTCCGACGTGTTCGAAACGCCGGACCGGACACTCGATCCATCATGGTCGCCCGACAGCGAATGGATCGCGTACACGAAATTGCTGCAAAACCACATGCGCGCGGTTTTTGTGTATTCGCTTGCAACGGGCAAAAGCACGCAGATCACGGACGGGATGAGCGATGCGCGGTCCGCGGTGTGGGACAAGGGCGGAAAGTATTTGTATTTCACGGCGAGCACAAATTCCGGGCCGACAACCGCGTGGCTCGACATGTCGAGCTACGACCACACGGTAACGCGCAGCGTTTACGTCGCTGTGCTGGGCAAGGACATGAAGTCGCCGCTCGCTCCCGAAAGTGATGAGGAGAAGGCGGAGAAAAAACCCGAGCCAAAAGGCGCCGCTGAAAAGGAAAAGAAGGAAGAGACGCCGAAGGTGACGATCGACTTCGAAAACATCGGCCAGCGCATCCTGGCTCTGCCGTTGCCCCCGCGCAATTACATAGGGCTCTTGCCGGGCAAAGCGGGCGAGCTTTTCGTCGCGGAACTGCCGCCAAGCGACGGAGGAGGCAGAGCCGGACCTCCGGGGGCGGACATCTCCCGATTTGATTTCAAGACTCGAAAGACGATGGCGCTGATTTCCGATGTTCAATCCTTCGACATATCGTTCAACGGCGAGAAATTGCTTTACGAGCAGCATGAGCATTGGGGCATCGCGCCGACGGCCGCGCCCGTTAAGCCCGGCGAAGGCGTGTTGAACATGGCGGACATGAAGGTATGGGTGGATCCGCGAGCGGAATGGAAGCAGATGTACCACGAGGTGTGGCACATCGAGCGCGACTTTTTCTACGCGCCAAACTTCCACGGCCTAAATCTGGATAAGGCGGAAGCCGAATACGCGAAATATCTGCCGGGGCTCGCCAGCCGCGAGGATTTGAACTTCATGTTCGATCAGATGCTCAGCGATCTGAACGTGGGACACATGTTCGTTCGCGGAGGCGCGATTCCCACGGTTCCGCCGATCAGCGTGGGGCTGCTGGGCGCGGATTACAAAATCGAAAATGACCGCTACCGCATCGCTCACGTTTACTACGGGGAAAACTGGAATCCGGACTTGCATGCTCCGTTGACCCAGCCTGGCGTGAATGTTGCCGAGGGAGATTACATCCTTGCCGTCGATGGGCGCGAAGTGCACGGCACGGACAACATTTACAGCTTCTTCCTGGATATGGCGAATAAGCAAGTTACGCTAAAGGTAGGTCCCAATGCGGATGGCTCGGGCTCGCGCGACGTCACTGTTGTGACCGTCGCGAACGAATTGAACTTGCGGCATCGCGATTGGACCGTTCACAACATGGAGACGGTGGACAAGTTGAGCGGCGGAAAATTGGCCTACGTGTATCTGCCCAACACCGCCGGCGGCGGGTTCACGAATTTCAATCGCTACTACTTTGCGCAAGTGGGCAAAAAGGGGGCGGTGATGGACGAACGGTTTAATACAGGCGGCTCGATTGCGAACTACATCATCGAGACGATGCAGCGCAAACTGACGAGCTACTGGTACACACGCCAGGGCGAAGTGTTCACATCACCGCTGGATGCGATTTTCGGGCCCAAGGTGATGATCATCAATCAATTCTCGGGCTCGGGCGGAGACTGGATGCCGTGGGGATTCCGTCACACGGGGCTAGGTCCGCTGGTGGGTGAGCGGACGTGGGGCGGCCTCGTAGGCATTTACGGTTACCCGCAGCTGATCGATGGAGGATCGGTGACGGCGCCGCGCGTCGCATTCTTCAATCCCAATGGAACGTGGGACGTGGAAAATCACGGCGTGCCGCCTGACGTGCCGGTGATTCTTGATCCGAAAGCATGGCGCGAAGGGCACGATGTGCAACTCGAAAAGGCAATCACGGTGGCGATGGAGGAGTTGAAGAAGAATCCATTGCCGAAGCCGCACGTGCCTCCGTTCCCGGATTACTCGAAGGACGCGCACTAGATCGTTGGGATAGTGACAATCAGGCTCGGCGCTTGTCCATTCGCTTAATCGGCGATGAACCGGCGCCGGGCCTTTGCTTTTTGTTGCAGCTGTTTGATCCGCGGTGCGGCTACGCAACAAATAACATCTCAGGAGGAAGTTCATGCCATCTTCCGTTGAGCGCGTTTACTTTTCGCCGCCTGCGGGATTCGGGCCGCTCACATTTTCGAATGGCGTGCTTATTGGCGACACTTTTTATATGAGCGGGCACCTCGGACTGGACCTGGCCACGAAGAAGATTCCCGCCAATGTGGAGCAAGAAATCCGATTTATGCTCGACGGTTTTCGCGAAACGCTATCTCGCGCGGCGCTGGCGATGGAGGATCTTGTGTTTGTGCAGGTGTTTTGCCCG
>JBOGNJ010000032.1:0-17930 GCA_050746905.1 Candidatus Acidiferrales bacterium | reverse complement strand
CTTTCGGAGTGGTGGCGTTCACGATCATCGTCCAGGGAATTACGATGAAGCCCCTTGTGCGCCTTTTTGGAATCGCGACGAAGGACGAAGACGAATACTCGCGCGCCCGCGTGCAACAGATTGCGATTACTTCGTCGCTTTCCGAACTGGAAGGAATGGCGGCGAAGCACATGATCTCAGGTCCGGTGTACCGCCAACTGCGCCAGGAGCTCGAGGATAGATTGCAGAACGTAACGCACGAGGTGGATACCATATTCAGCGAAAACCATCAGCGGCTTGCCGGCGAGTTTCATTCGGCGAGAACGCGGCTGCTGGCCGCCGAGAAAAGCGCGATCGAACAGGCCTTCCACGATGGACTTTTAACTGCGAGCACGGCTTCAAAAATGGCGGACGAAGCCAGCAGCCGGTATGAGGAGCACGACGAGCCTCCCGCGAAGTCTGCTGTTGAGACAACGGGATGAGTAGCACTGGCTGTCTGGGAGTCCGGCGAAACAATCGGAATGCTTCGGTAAATTGAGAGCGTCGATTGCGCTGGGCATCTGGTACATCACGGAACATCGAATCCCGGATAATGGGTCGGTTTGAATTTTGATTCCTTGTGTCACGATCAAGAAATTCAAACTGACCCGCCAGAGAATCCCGCCGTCGTTTGACGCTCGCACGCGTCAATGTTAAATTCAAATCACGCAGCCGAGGTAGCTCAGTTGGTAGAGCAGCCGATTCGTAATCGGCAGGTCGACGGTTCAAGTCCGCCCCTCGGCTCCAAACTTCCGAACAATGGTCTATATGTGGACGAGTTCGCTTTGCACTCCAGAACTCCAAAAAACGCAACCAAGTCGAGAACCGCACACTTGGAAACAAAGCAAAGGGTGCGGCACCCACACTCAGCCCGGAAACCAACCGTGTCCACAGGGGACGACGGAGCAATAGCCCAAGATGAAGAGGCATACCCAATTCGCGCTTCTCATTACGGCTAGCTTATTGTTCGTCGGGGCATTCTCGGCCAGGAATGCACATCGTGAACCGGCCACGCAATGGCGTTGGCCTCAGGTTGCTCCTCTGCAGCGGGACTTCGATGTCCAGGAAGTTCCGAATGCCCACTTGGAGCTTCATATCCGCGGCACGGATAGCAAACCTCTCTATTTACTCGTGTGTTTGGGTTTGCAGGCCGGACAGAAGTCGAAGATCGACTTCGACTGGTCGGGAGATTTCGAGTGTCGCCTGACTTCGCTATATTCCAAGGATTTGTATGGCACTTTGCTTACGTACGATCCTCGGGAGGAGAAAAGCTGGGAGAGTCGAGGGAGGTTTAGTCCAGACCAAATTTTGGGCGCGTGTGCCCATTATCCCGAATATGGAAACGTCAGGCAATTTCGGCTTCGAGGAATGAAGTTGACTTTGTCGCTGGCCGACGTTCGCTTCGAGACTGGGCAGGTGCCGACAGGCAAGGGAACGACAATCCCAGCACAGGTGTTTAAGTCCTTCCGCTTAGTGGTGGGGGTCGAACCTGATCCGGGAGCATTTTCCACGATTGCCGGACCAGTTCCGTACGTACAGCCAAAGTACATTCTGGGAAAGGGCGACGTGGTCCTGAGCTACTCCTGTGGCGCTGTTTTGCCGCAGCATGTTCCAGGGATTATCACTCCTGAATATATTCACAAGTATCGGCTGAATCCACCTTACCCACAAATTGTCCCTTCGTCCGGGTCAAGCTCGCTTCCCGGACCCAACACAGCTTTTGATTTTGCAGACAAGCCCTTGCCGCCAAAGGCTCGCGGATTTGACCTGCCGATACGCGACACCCGAGGTCGCACTGTGTATAGATTCGAATGTTCTTCAGTGAAACCCATCATGCGCTACGGAATAAGCTGCGGGCTTTTCGAGATCGGCAAGGAGGTCAACTTGCTTGCCGATAGTCGGGACGCTTACACCCTGCTAAATCGCGGAGACATCTATCCCGAACAGCTCGATGGAGAATGTGCAAATTATCCTGATTGGGGCGCGGAAAGAACATTTCGCTTGCGCGGCTTCCGCTTAACCGTTCGGTTGAGCAATCCCGTCTTCGTTTCCAGCCCATATGATTGGACCGGGAAGGGACTCCAGAAAGTCGGCATCAGTGTGCAGGTTGAGCTGGACAAGGCGGCTACTTTGCCTGTGGCTGGGGCTCCGAAGTATGCGTACTGGAATTTCGAGCCTCATCCTAACGCCTGCGAAGTCCCGATTCTGAATCCGTGGTACGACGGCGAATGAGTTCAAGGTGAGAACGGGACCTGAACTATTTTTATTCTGATTCGCTGGGAACGACGCACACGATCACCGACGCGACGGGAGATGCCTGCTACGACGCCAGTCTCACGCCCTATGGCAAGTGCTCAATCCGAACATTTCGCAGACGTGCTTATTTTCCTTCTCCGAAAAAAGTTGGGGAACAGGAAGGGAACAGCAAGCCCCAAATACCTCGCAAAACTATGATATAAAACGCAAGAAAGAACTAGACGAATCAACAACATAGAATATCTGGAGTAATCGGCAGGTCGACGGTTCAAGTCCGCCCCTCGGCTCCAAACTTCCGAACAGCGGTCTATATACGGACGAGTTTGTTTCGCGCTCCAGAACTCCAAAAAACGCAACCAAGTCAAGAACAGCACCCATTGGAAACAAAGCAAAGGGTGCGGCACCCACACTCAACCCCACACCCAGCCCCGGTCACCCAATCGCTGCCCGGTGATTCGTCGTAGTGGTATCATGCGTTGATCGTTGCCATGCCAAGCGAAAAGAATTCGACAGGCTGCGCCACCCGCCGTTACAGCCTTCGCAGCCGAAGCAGCACCCTACTTTCTGCCGGTATATGGTCTCTACCTGGGGACCCGAGGAGTTATTACGGAAGCTCAAGCCAAGCGTAACGGTCAATGCAATTGAATCCGCGATTGAGAGATTTCATCTGGTACATCGGAATAGGGGTGACGTTCGTAGGGGGAATCCTGCTATGGGTCGTATATGTCTCACCGCACTACACCGTCGACTCCAAATGGCCCACCCTCGCATATTTCACTGCATGCTTATTCGGACTGTTGATTCGGGGCTATTGGCACGCTCGCAGGTCTCGGAAATTTTGGGCAGTGCTTCTAACCTTGTTCGGTTTGCACATGCTCGGCTACATCCTACTTCTTATGCGAGTCCAGCGTTTCCCTCCTATTTACTACCTCATCACTTTGACACCTGAAGCCGGTTTGATCGGTGCGGTAATAGCGTTTATGACTAGGATTATGCCGTCAGTTAAAAAAGGACGCGAACAGTCCATTCGCGATACTCTCAACCTTCACCCCTGAATCTGGCATAGCCTTAGCTCGCGGGGTACGACTCTGGGTGCCGCAGCCCTCTGACGTTTGAGGGTGCGGTTCTTGACTTTCCCGGCCAGCGCACTCAGTGCGAATCAACCTGCACGGTGGTTTGCGGGACGTTTTTATCCCAGCGCAGCAGATACAGGGCGAGCAGCACCACGCAGCCGGCGACGGGGACCCAGAGGCCGGCGCGCAAGTTGCCGAATTTGTCTGAAACGTAGCCGACGAGCCAGGGAAGCGTGGCGCCGCCGAGGCCGCCGAGCGCGAACATTCCGCCGACGAAGCGCGAGGCCGAGCCTTCGAAACGCCGCGAAAGCTCCGCGATGGTGATGGGGAAGACCGCAGAGAGGCCGAGTCCCGCAAGGCCCGCTCCCGCGGTAAGTGGCGGCAGGCTCGTCGAAATCAGCACGACGCAAGTGCCCAGAGTCGCGAGCACCAGTCCCGCGCGAGCCAGCGGGATTTCGCGAATGTGGCGCAAAAGAAGAGGCGCCAACGCGCGTCCCAGCAACAAGCCGCCCCAAAAAAACGACGGCACCACGACCCAGCCGATTCCCGCGCCTGTGTGGATGCGGCGTCCGAACGTGGCGACCCAGCCGCTGACCGCGCCTTCGGTGCCCACGTACAGAAAAAACAACAGCCCGAGGATCGCGAGCACTCGCGCCTGAACATGCGGGGCTTTCGAAGCCGCGTCCGTTTGAGGCGTATCGCCGCGCTCGACAATCGTGGCCAGCGGGCCGGCAAATATCAGCGAAAACACGAAAACGCCGCCGCCCACGAGCAAAATCATGGCCGGCAGCCTGTGAATTTTTACGAACCATGTGGCAATGAACGGGAAAACGACAGCGCCGACGCACCACGCCAGATTCAAAGTATTGAGCGCGGCGGCGCGACGATGCGGACTCGATTCCGCAACGAGCAGATTCGTGGTGGGGATCGTTAAGCCGAGTCCGAGGCCGAACAAGGTGACGGAAATGAGTCCCACAATCCACGTGACGAATCCGAGTGCGGCGACGCCGATGCCCATCAAGCCGAATCCAGCCACGAGCGAAGGACGGAATCCGCGCCGCGTGAGAATCACGCTGGAAAGCAGCACGCCTGCCATCGAACCGGCAAATTGCGCGGTGAAGAGCAGGCCCGCGTGCGTGTCGTCAAGTTGCCAGCGCGCCGTGAGGAAGGGAAGCACGGGGCCGAGAAGCGTGGTGACCATTCCCGTGGCCACGAAGCCGCCATAGAGGAAGCCGACAGAAGTGGTTGCGGCGCGGTGGCCCATCGGTGTTTCAGAGGCGGGCATTTTAAGAATTAACGGGGAGCTGTACCCGTGGATTCGCGGACGATGAGTTCCGGCTCGATGCTGATGGCTTTCGGATGGCGAATATTTTTCGGAGCCGCGATTCTTTTCAGTAAAGTCTCCGCCGCGATTTCGCCCATTTTGCGCAAGGGCTGGCGAATCGTCGTTAAACTCGGATTTTGAAACGCGGCGCTTTGAATGTCGTCGAAGCCGATGACGGAAATATCTTCCGGGACTTTGCGGCCAGTCTCTCGAATGGCGCGAATCGCGCCGATTGCGGCTACATCGTTAAAAGCGAAGAGCGCCGTGAATTCGCCGCCAGTTGCGAGCAATTGCTTCGTCACTTCGTAACCGAGCACGGGAGAAGACGAAACGCCTTCGAGCTCGCCGGTGAGTTTCGAATTTACGGGCACGCCCAGTTCGTTCGATGCTTCTTCGATGGCGCGCCACCGCGGCTCCGTATCCGAGCTGAAACTCTGCCCGCGAATGAAGGCAATTTTGCGATGGCCCAGGTCGAAGAGATATTTCAACGCCAAGCGCGCGGCGCGCGAATGATCGAGCACGATGTTTGTGACGCCTTCGACGGCGCGATGTCCTGAAACAGACACGACAGGCACGGGCAGCGGATGCTCGCTGGGGGTGTCGACCGCGATGATTCCCTCGACCGCGCGTTCGAGCAAAATTCGCGGATACTCTTCCTTCAGATTCGCGCGATGGCGGTGACTCACGACAAAATAAAAATATCCCTCTTGCAGAAGATGTTCCTCGATGCCGCTGAGCACCAACGCGCCATAGCCCTCGCCGATTTCGGGCACGACCACGCCGACAGTGAACGTGCGCTGGTGCCGCAAGGAACGCGCGACGAAGTTCGCGCGATAATTCAGCCGCTTGGCTTCAGCGAAGATGCGATCTTTAGTGCGATTCGGGATGGAGCGAGCGGCCGGCGCGCGATTGATCACCAGAGACACGGTCGCGGGCGCGAGGCCCAGGCCGGCTGCCAGTGATTTCAAACTTACCGGTTGATTCGGTGCAAGCGCGGAAGAAACGCGCGATACCGGGACTTTCTTGCGCAACATGCGCGGAGTTTCCCACAAGCGAACGCGCATAGCAACCTCGATGGTGTTAAAAGCCGGTAAAAAGGTGAAGTGCCGGCCAATTTGCTCTCTGAATCTTGGCGTTGGTTCGGCGCTAGGGCTTGGGACGGACGTGTAGTGCCAGATTCCGCTTGACACCTGCCAAAAAGTGGCGCTATATGCGCAAAGGCCCTAGCAAATCGATTTAGCAGTACCGAATTCCGAATGTCTCGGGGATTCGCCTTCCAAGGGGATGTGTTGAAGTTCACTGAGAGGAGATTCATCATGCGTCCGCGATTCCGCCATTTTCTATTCATAGCTGCGGTGCTATTGATTTTTGGAGGCTCCCGCCCAGCCTGGGCGCAATACAACGCCGGCATTCAAGGGACGGTGACGGATAATTCCGGCGCAGCCGTGCCGAATGCAAAAGTCACGGTGACGAACCAGGCGACGAATGTCTCCACGCAAACCACCACATCGGCAACGGGGTTTTATCAGGTGGGGCAACTGCCGCCGGGAGATTACGTGGTCACTGTGGAAGCGCAGGGCTTTCAGAAGAACGAGACGAAGGACGTTGTGGTGCTCGCGGAACAAATCCGCGGCCTGAATATTGCGTTGCAGGTAGGCCAGGTGACCCAAACCGTTACGGTCAATGGTTCGACGACCCCTCTGCTGGAAACCGAAAACGCAACGATTTCGGGAACGCTGACGTCGCAGGAAGTGCAGCGGCTGCCATCCTTTGGTCGTGACCCTTATGAACTTATCCGGCTCGCTCCCGGCATTTTCGGAGATGATGCCCGCAGCGGGCTTGGCCTTTCCGTAGGATTTCCAAACGGGCCGGGCGCTAATTCGGGGACAGGAGGCCCGGGCGGCTCGAACACAGCCATCTATCAAACGGAAAATCAGGAGTCCATCAGCGCCAACGGGCAGCGCATCACTTCCAACGACTACATAGTTGATGGAGTCAGCGTGAACAGTCTTCAGTGGGGTGGCGCCGCGGTGATCACGCCCAGCGTTGAATCTGTGCAGGAAATCACCGTGGTCTCGAACGACTATGACGCCGCCGATGGGCGTAACTCCGGAGCGCATATAAAAGTGGTGACCAAGGCGGGTACTAACCAATTTCACGGCGCTGGTTTTTTCCAGTATCAGACGCCGGGACTGAACGCTTACAACAAGTACAACGGCTACAATTTCGGCGCAATGACCTATAATCCCGACGTCCGCGACGAGAATAAGTACCGGCAATTCGGCGGCAATCTGGGCGGCCCGATCGTCAAGAATAAACTGTTTTTCTTCTTCAACTACGAAGGGCTCCGCGATAACAACACCACTTATCAGAATCAGTGGGTCGACACATCGCAGTTTGATTCTTTGCTCGCAGCATACAGTCCCGGCACGCCCGTGGCGACAACACTCAGCGATCCGGGAATCGCCCCGCGCGTGAAACAGGTTCTCACGGCATCCTGCGCCAACTTCTCGGTTCCGTGTCAGTTGGTCGGAAATGCGGTTAATATCGGTTCGCCTGCGGGAACATACGGAACGTACCTCGATGGTTCCGCACAGGGCACATGCCCGAATAATATTGAATGCGGGGGTGGCCTGACAAACGTTCCCGAATTCCAATTCGCCCAGATTTACCTGCCGCAGACTACCAGTGGCAATCAGTATAACGCGCGCGTCGATTACAACCTGGGCCGCAACATTTTCTCGATAAACACTTTTTTCACGAAGTACAATCAGACCGCCGCGAATGCCAGCGCCCAGGGCCGGCCGATGGCCGATTACAATTCCAATCGTTTTACTCCTTCGGGTTTTCTCGGCTGGATATTCGACATTTCTCCCACTACTGTAAACGAAGCGCGCTTCAACTTCACGCGTTGGGCGTTCAACGAGATCGCCTCGAATCCGCAAATCAACTGGGCGATTCCACGCACGGAAATTCAGAATGCGCTTCCTTTCGGACAGCGCATTGTGTACGGCGCCGCTCAGGGCGACAATTCCCCGGGAGTCTACGCGGAAAACACCTTTGCCTTCCGCGACGTAGTTTCCACGATTCATGGGCAGCACGCATTTCATTACGGATTCGAAGTGGTTCGCCTGCAGGACAACGACGATCTCCTGGGCGGCGGCCGTCCTGACATGGTTTTTCAGCAGCCCTGGAATTTTGCCAACGGAACTCCTATTTTCGAGGCGATCGAGGTGAATCCCGTGACTGGTACGGCTCCCAGTTCCGCGCGGGCCTATCGCAAGACTCAATATGGTGTTTTCTTTCAAGACGACTGGAAGTTCCGGCCGAATCTGACGCTGAATCTCGGCCTACGCTGGGACTATGATAAGCCCCCCACGGACGCCAACGGCCAGCTCGCTAACATTCAGCCGGCATTGAGCCCCGTGATCGGCCTCCAGAATGCCGTGGCGACCAATCCCAGTAAAATGTATAACTCTGATCGTCATAATTTTGGCCCCCGCATTGGTTTTGCCTGGAGTCCGACGCGCTTCGAGTCGAAGGCTGTCCTTCGCGGAGGGTTCGGTATCGCCTACGACAGTTACGACGCCAATTCGTTCGACAACACTCGCAACAATCCACCCTTCGTTGCCAATTACGGAATTTGCTGCGGAGGACCCGGCGCTCCGGTCGATTCAGATTTCCTCTACGCACTCGGCACGAACCCACGCTCGCCGCAAAGTTTTCCGGCGAACCCCGCGTTGGCGCTCGGTCTCGATCCCATCACGCACTTTGCGAT
The DNA here is from genome assembly GCA_050746905.1 of Candidatus Acidiferrales bacterium. Lineage (GTDB taxonomy): Bacteria > Acidobacteriota > Terriglobia > Acidiferrales > UBA7541 > DAHUXN01. Next base: position 9,481 of record JBOGNJ010000032.1, on the reverse strand, counting down.
CATCGGGCCCGGCGGCAGTGCGCCCAACATATATGCCAATCCCCAGCATTTCCCGAACCCATATATCTATCTGTATTCGCTGCAGGTTCAGTACGCACTGCCCTCCAACTGGGTCGCCACTGTCGGATACCAGGGCAGCAGCAGCCACGGTCTATTGCGCATCAAGAACCTTCAATACTTCTACCAAAACCCCAGTCCGCTTATCGGCGGGGTGTTTCAATTTACCCCAGACACAAATGCAAATTTCAATGCGCTTATCACCGAAGTTAAACGCAACTTCCACAACGGGCTACTGGTAGATTTGCTTTACACCTATAGCAAATCGCTCGACGAGGTTTCTTCGGAAGGCCCTGGTTACGGCACCAATCAAACCTATCCGACTGTCCTGGCGACTGAGCGGGGCCCGTCGGACTACGACGCGACGCATAACTTGCGAATCGTAGGTCTTTATGATCTCCCGATCTTCAGAGGGCGCACGGATTGGGAGGGCAACATTCTGGGAGGCTGGGAAGTGAATGGAGATTTTCAGTTTCATTCAGGATTCCCGTGGACGCCGGTCGCAACCAATAACTGCAATCTAGTGTTGGGCGCCGCGACGATCTGTCCGCTCCGGCCGATTGGGGTTTTTGCCGCACCGGGAAATAACCATGCCACGAGCGCGTTTCTGCCTCCGGCTGCAAGTTCAAATTATCCGAATGGTTCAACCGCCTACTACGACGTGACGGCCTCAGGTTATCCAGCGTTTAATCGAAACGGCCAACGCGGCCCGCGTTTCAGCCAGTTCGATTTCAGTGTGGTTAAGAACTTCGGTTTGCCTGCGATGAAGTTCATCGGGGAATCAGCGAAAATTCAGTTGCGCATGAATCTCTACAACGCCTTCAACAAGCTAAATCTGGCGCCGTTCACCTTCCAGAGCCAGTCAACGACGGTGGCCTATGGCAACAATTGCGCGGGCACGCCAGTGGTTTGCACGCCGGTCGCGAATCCGAGTTTCGGAATTGCGACCGCTGGCTTGGCTGGCCGAACGATGGAACTGGAAGGCCGATTCGTTTTCTAGCGTTGTTTAAGGCTACCAAGATGTGCCGGGGCTGTCGCAATTGGCCCTCGCGCCTCTTATGCAATTTTCCGCGAGGATCTTTGGAATGTGGCGGGCAAGACTATTGTTGTCTCTGTCCTTGCTGTTTTGCGTGCACCCGCTCGCGGCTGCGCACCAGAATAGCGTCGCGGCGGAGACCGTCGCAGTAAACGTGAAGGCCGCGGCGCGGCCGTTTCCGCATTTCTGGGAGCGAATGTTTGGGTCGGGGCGCGCTACGTTGTCGCTGCGCGACAGCTACCGCCAGGATCTGCGCGCCGTGAAGGGGATCACGGGCTTCGAGTACCTGCGTTTCCACGGAATTTTCGATGACGATGTAGGCGTCTACAGTGAAGACAAGAGCGGGAAACCCGACTACAATTTTTCCTACGTGGACCAGATTTACGACGGGCTGCTGGCAAACGGCGTGCGTCCCTACGTCGAAATCAGCTTCATGCCGCGCCAGCTTGCTGCAGCTCCGGTGGTGCTTCATCCTTTTTGGTATCACCCCATCACTTCGCCGCCGAAGGATTGGAGCCGCTGGGACGATTTGATCGAGCAGTTCGCGCGGCATCTGGTGGCGCGCTATGGCATCGACGAAGTGTCGCACTGGTATTTCGAAGTGTGGAACGAGCCCAACATTGATTTTTGGTCGGGCGATCCAAAGCAATCCACCTATTACGAACTCTATGACCACACGGCGCGCGATATTAAGCGAGTGAGCGCGCGCCTTCGCGTCGGCGGTCCGTCAACGGCACAAGCCGCATGGGTGGATAGTTTCATCAAGCACGATGTGGAAAATAAAGTGCCCGTGGATTTTATTTCCACTCATGTCTACGGCAATGACACGGCAGCGAATGTATTCGGCACGGATGAGAATATTCCCCGCGACCGCATGGTATGCCGCGCCGCGAAAAAAGTTCACGACGAGGTTCTCGCCTCGGCACGCCCGAAGCTGCCCATCATTTTCAGCGAATATAATGCGAGCTATGCGAACGAGCCTGACGTGACCGACTCGATTTTCATGGGCCCGTGGCTCGCAAACACGATTCGCCAGTGCGACGGCCTCGTGGATATCCTCAGCTACTGGACATTTTCGGATGTTTTCGAGGAGCAGGGCGTGATTAAGAAGCCGCTCTACGGAGGATTCGGACTTGTCGCGGAAGGCGGCGTGCCGAAGCCGTCATTCAACGCATTTCGCTTGCTGCACATGCTGGGAACGAAAAGAATTCCCGTGGATTCCGATTCCGTTCTGGCAACGCGAAGCGCGGACGGTTCTTTGGTGCTCGCGGCGTGGAATTATTCCGCTCCGGAACGGCCGGGTGCGGCGAAGAAAATCACGTTGCAATTCAATGGGCTGAAAGGCGGCGAGCGCGCCACGATTTATGTTCTCGACGAAGATCACGGCGACGCTTTGGGTGCTTACGCGTCCATGGATAGTCCCGCCAATCCGACACAGAAACAATACGAAATACTGAAAGCGGCAGCGAATCTGGGCGCTCCCGAAGAGCGATCCTTAAAGAACGGGAGAATTACGCTGACGCTTCCCGCGAAGGCGCTGGATGTTGTTGTGATTCGTTAGCTGTGCTTTCGGGCTTGAACCCCGCCAGTTGCATCCCATTGCGAACCTCGAGATTCTTCATGAACGCGTCCCACACGAAGTTGCTGCGCAGATTTTCCGCCATCAGCAGGCCGATTCCCGTGTCGATGCCGATCACGTCGGAGTCAACCCATTTTGTCAGTGGATTGAAAGCGTCTTGGAAGGCATAGCGCCGCCACGCATGCGCTCCATAGCGCGCGCGCATGGTGTGCAGATCGGCGAGGGTCTCGCGCGGAAGGAAGGGAAGGGAGCCGGCCGCCGCGGCTGGTACCAACGTGCCGTCGAATGTGCCCACGGGAGGAGGTCCGCCCCACCAAGTGTATCCTCGCACGGAATCCGACGCCGTGACGCCCCAGAGGCTGTCGCTGTAATCGCGAAACCGCCGGTGCTGCGCGGCGCAGAATTCCCGATGAGCCTTGGTGGCCACCACTGAATTCTCGAAATAATTCGTGTAGCGGTCGCGCTTGCCGCGAAAATCAAACCAGGCATGCGAATACTGGTGCACAAACAACGGAGCGTACGAGCCGATATACTGCTCTCCCCGGTATTCGAAAATGGGCCGCCACCACGCGTCCCAGGTGGCAACGGGAATCGGATGCGTGCGCGAGCCGATTCCGAGCAGGTAAATCATCATCAATTCGCAATACGTGTTCCACCGGTAAGGCAGAAATCCATGCTCGGGAGTCCAGCCGTGAGAGAGCGTCTTGCCGCGGTCGAGCATCCATGTCCAGTCGGCGCGCTCATAAATCTTCGTCGCCAGATCGCGAATCTCCGGACTGTCGAAATATTGCCGGCAGGTCAGCACTCCGCAAAGCAGAATGCCCGTGTCAATCGAGGAAACTTCGCACTCCCACACGCGTTCGGCGGTATCCATGTCCACAAAGTGGAAAAAGAATCCGTGAGTGTTATGCATCTTGCCGGAAAGAAGAAATTGCAACGTCGTCAGCACTCGCTCTTCGATTTCGGCGCGTCGAATGAAGTCGCGTTTGTGGGCGATGCACAGCGCGGTCAGGCCAAATCCCGTTGCCGCGATGCTTGCGATGTAATGCTGATCCTGCAATGTAGGCCGAGCGCGGTCTTTCACGAGGCCCGTTTTCGTGCTGGCCTGCTCCCAAAAATACCGGCACGCCATTCGTTCCATTTCTTCCAGCAGCCGATGGTCTGCGGTTGTTAGGTTGTAGGGTAGGGAATCTTTAGCGGAGCGTGTGCCGAGCGATTGAGCGAGAGAAGGTATCAGCGAAGATAAAGGCGCTGCGCCGGCTCTTGCAAAGGGCGCGAAAATCGCCATCTGCGTCGCCAGCTTAAGGATCTGACGCCTCGTAAGATTACCGGGCATATTTGTGATTTATGCTCCGGTTCGCTGACGCGTACCGAAGCCCCTCCCCCGAAAAATAAGGATATGGCGCGGGTTCAAGGACTGGCAACAGAAAAGTTTTAATTCGGACGCCTTAGAAAATCGTTTTAGCCACGGCGTGCACGCGCCGGGTGATTTTAGCGCCGTGAGGAAGGCTGACCGTCTTTGCCGGGCCGGTGCGGCTTTGCCGCGTGACATTGCTTTGCCTGGCTTTGCCTGCAAACGACCTCAAGTACGCGATGATTACATCGGCGTCAGCATGCGTCATGTGATAGATGTGCATCGGCGGCCGGATCGGCGCGCCGTTCGGACCTTTGCCGCGTTCGAGAATTTGCTCGACTTGTTCGTCACTGAATTGCGGAAGGCCCGCGAGGCGCGGCGCCCACTCAGCCCAATCCTGCGTCGGGTGCACGGGTTTGATCCAAATCGTGGCGCCTTGCAGCCAGCGCGAGCGGTCTAAATTCCCATCTCCGTCGCGAGGAGTATGGCATTCCGTACATTTCGCCACTTCTTCGACGAGGTAGCGTCCACGGTCCACCTGGCTTGGGCTCGTCTGGATTTGACTTGGAGTGGCGCTTTGCTTTTGCGGCGCTGACGACATTTTCCGGGCTTGCTTCGAAAACACAGATGAAACGGCAGCGGCGGAGAAGAGCGACGCCACAAACACGAATCCTCGAAAGGCCTTCATGTGTTTTCGCTTGACGGACATTTTACTGTTTCTGCTGCATGGAAATCGCAGGGCCCCAATTCGAAGGCACCGGCGACCAGTGCCGCGTAAATTCATCCGAGGCCGTAAGAACAATCATAATGGTCAGCCATATCAGGCCGGCGATGATCACGACGCGGGTCAGTCCCTTGTCATAGCGCATGTGCATGAAAAACAGCGCGACCAGGAGCATTTTTGCGATGGCAATCGCCAGCGCCGCCACCGTATTCCAAATTCCCATGTGCACGTAAGCCAGGCCCGTCGTGAGCGCGGCAAGCACGATCAGCGCCGCGAATACGCCCACGTAAATCCTGACGGGAACAATATGCTGCCCTTGCACTAACGTCCCCCAATCAAATAAAGCAGCGGGAACAGGAAAATCCAGATGATGTCAACGAAGTGCCAGTAGAGGCCCGCCACTTCGAGTGATGAATAATATTGCGGCGAAAATCGGCCGCGCCAGGCCATCACGCAAAGCACCGCCAGGATACCGATGCCGATCATCAGATGCAGGGCGTGCAGTCCAGTGAGGAAGAAATAAAAACAGAAAAACAACTGCACATGGGCGGGATGCGGTCCCGCATAACTGAAATTAATTCCGGGAACCAAACGCCCGACGTAATCGTGATGCCACTCGAGTATGAATTTGATGGCCAGAAATGCAACGCCGAGGAGCATGGTGATTAGGAGAAGGCCGATGGTCACGAGTTTGCGGAGGCCCACTTGCGCGGAGCGAACCGCGAGAGCCATAGTCAAGCTGCTCAAAATCAGCACGCCGGTATTCAACGCGCCCCAGGTGACGTCCAGTAAATGGCTGCCCTGCACGAATCCCGGAAGATACATTTCCCGGTACAAGGTGTAGCCGGTCAACACGCCGCCGAAGAACATCACTTCCGTGGCCAGGAAAATCCACATGCCGAGTTTGCGCGCTTCGTGCTGCGTTTGGAGGCTCTCGAATTGTTCTTCGAGAACGCCGACATGCACGTTTGTGGCGGTGGTTTCAGACACCGGATTTCTCCGGCGCCATGGTGGCGTAGGAATACGCTTCTTCGGTCACGATAGGCGTCTCTTCAAAATTTTCCTTCGGCGGAGGGGAAGGAGTTTGCCATTCGAGGCCTTTGGCGCGCCAGGGATTCGGTCCCGCCGCGGGTCCATAACGTATGGACCAGATCAAATAAATCAGCGGAATGAAGTAGCCAATGCCCAGAATCGTGGCGCCCGCCGTGGACATCACGTTGAGCACCTGAAATTGCGCTGGATAGACGGCGTAACGCCGCGGCATGCCGAGATAGCCCAGCATGAATTGCGGAAAAAAAGTGAGATTGAATCCCGCAAAGATGATTAGCGCCGCGAGCCGCGCCCATTTGTCCGGATAAAGGCGGCCCGTGATCTTCGGCCACCAAAAATGGATGCCGCCCATGAAGCCCATCACCGAGCCGCCGACCATGATGTAGTGAAAGTGGGCCACGACGAAATAAGTTGCGTGCAGGTGGACGTCGGTGGCGAGCGATGCCAGGAAAAGTCCCGTCAGTCCGCCCATGGTGAACAGGCCGATGAAGCCCAGCGCATACAGCATCGGAGCGTCATAGGAGATCGAGCCTTTGTAAAGCGTCGCCGTCCAGTTGAAAACCTTGATGGCGGAAGGAATCGCCACGAAAAAGCTCAGCAGCGAAAATACGAGGCCGGCGTAAATGGACTGGCCGGAGACGAACATATGATGTCCCCAGACCAGAAAACTGATGAACGCAATTGCCAGACTTGAGAACGCCACGAACGAGTATCCGTAAATCCGTTTGCGCGAATATGCAGCGACGAGTTCGCTGACCACGCCCATCGCCGGCAGCACCATGATGTAAACGGCGGGATGAGAATAAAACCAGAACAGGTGCTGGAAGAGCAGAGGGTCGCCGCCCACGGCAGGGTCGAAAATCCCGACGTGGAGCACGCGTTCGAGCGTGAGAAGAAAAAGCGTGATGGCCAGCACCGGAGTGCCGAGAACGAAAATGATGCTGGTCGCGTAGATCGACCAAATGAAGAGGGGTAAACGGAACCACGTCATGCCGGGCGCGCGCATGCGGTGAATGGTGACGATGAAATTCAGTCCCGTGAGAATGCTGGAAAAGCCGGTGATGAAGATTCCCAGCGCTGCCGCGAGCACGTGCGTGTTCGAGTACATGCTGCTGAAGGGCGTATAAAAAGTCCATCCGGTATCCACGCCGCCGAAGATGACGCAATAGAGTGTGAACAATGAGCCGACGACATAAATGTACCAGCTCAGCAGATTGAGTTTCGGGAAGGCGACGTCCTTTGCGCCGATCATCAGCGGCACCAGGAAATTTCCGAGCACCGCCGGAATCGAGGGAATCAGAAAGAAAAAAACCATGATGATGCCGTGAATCGAGAAGAGTTTGTTGTAGGTTGCCGGCTGAACGATGGCGCCGTACGGCTCCAGCAACTGCAGACGCATCAAGGCCGCCGCGCCCGCGCCGACCAAAAACATGAACGTGATGGAAACGAGGTAGAGGAGGCCGATGCGTTTGTGGTCCGTCGTGAGCAGCCACGACTTTATTCCGTAACTGGCATTCAGGTAATGAACGCGGGACCGAGTAGACAGTTCAGCAACATCGGCGCTCATTGGATTGCCGCCTGTCCTACCTGCGGGCCGATCGATTTGATGTAGGCGATTAAATCGAGCAGCTGCACCTCGTTGATTTGACCTTGAAACGACGGCATGGATGAAGCGTATCCGGCAACGGGTTCCGATCCTGGCTTGGAGATGGCGTTGCGAAGATATGCGTCATCCGCGATCACAATGCGGCCATCGCGTAGCTTCACGGAATGTCCGTAGACTCCATCGAGCTTGGGATATTTGCCGCCATTCGATTCGGCATGGCACGTTGCGCATCCGAAGGAAGCGAACAATTTCCGGCCGGCCTGCGCCATGGAGTTGCCGTTCGATTGGCCTGCAATCCACTTCGCATAATCCGGCTGTTCCATCACAAATACTTCTCCTCTCATCGCGGAGTGTTCCGCGCCGCAGTATTGCGCGCATTCGAAGGGATATTCGCCGGTCTTCGTGGCTTCGAACCAGATGGACGAATAGCGTCCCGGGACAACGTCCTTCTTGATTCGAAACGCGGGAATATAAAAATCGTGAATCACGTCCTGAGAGGTCATTGTCAGTTTCACGGGCACGCCGACGGGCACGTGGAGCTCGTCGATTTCGCGAGCGCCCTCGGGATGCTGGAGTTGCCACATCCACTGTTTGCCAATCACGAAAATCTCCATCGAGCCCTTCGGCGGCTCGGAATTCTTTACGAATAGACGGGCGCTCCACACAAACAGCATCGCGCAAATCAGCGTCGGAACCAGCGTCCAGGCGATTTCGAGCGGCATCGATGTCTTCACTCCCTGCGGGATTTCATTTTCCGAGCGCCGGCGGTACTTGATCATGAAATAGAAAATCAGCCCGAAGATGAGAAACGTGAAAAACAGCGTGATGCCCGTCAAGGCAAAGTACAAATTGTCGACGCCGTGGGCGATCGTGGACGCGGTCGGCGGGTGCAACGGGAAAAGTACTCCGGCGGCAAAACGGCCAGACACGCAGATCGCCAATGCGTTCATGCGCGCCTTTCCGGAAGCGAATGAGGTTCGTGACGCCGCAGGATGAAAATCAACAGAAAGATTCCGAACACGGTCAGAATGCCCGCGGCCTGGAGGATCTTCGAAATCACCACGCCGTATTTTCCCGTGTTGGGATCGTAGTGGTAGCAATAGAGCAGAATCGCATTCGTAACCGGCGAGCCGATGCGATCCGCGGAGGCTTCCACCAGGCCCAAACGGACGTCCCGCGACGGATACGAGATGCCGTAAAAATAGCGCGACACTTTTCCCGCGGGCGTCAGCACCATGATCACGCTCGGATGAGCATATTGCCCGGATTCCGAATCGTATGCGTAACGATACCCAACCGCGTCGGCTAGTTGATGAATTTCGAGATTATTTCCGATGAGAAAATGCCAGCCATTCAGTCCCGAATGCCCGTAAAGCGACGTGTACATCATTTGCTTGGCCTGGGCTTCCACGGGACGATCGCGGGGGTCGATGCTGACCGTCACGATTTGGTAGTCTTTGCCCAATTGCAGCGGAACCTCCTTGATCGTCTGCAGCACGCCGTCGAGTACTTGCGTGCACAGCAGCGGGCACGTGTAGTAAACGAGCGTCAGAATCACCGGCTTCGAGCCAAAATATTTCGAGAGCGCTACTGTGTCGCCCTTCTCGTCACGAAATTGCAAGTCGAGCGGGACTTGATTATTCAGTTTCTGATCCACGCCCACGTCTTTCAAGAGCTGCGGCCGGATTCCAATGGTTTGCATTTGCGCGGCCGCGGGACGCGCCATAGCCAGCGCCGTCATGGCAACAACGGCGCATAAAACAAGGTGAACTGCGCGCGAGGTTGAGATTCGAATGTTCATTGGGCCCCCTTTTCACTTCCTGACGTCATCTTCTGTTTCCCGAACGATTTGCTTTCGCGCCGGTTGGCGTCGGCGCTCGCCCGGAGGTTTGCATGGGCAGGCCCTGCTTGAGCAGAAGTTGCATCGCGCGGTCAATGGGAATGCGCACGACACCGTTCTGCCGGTCGACCCATCCGTAGGTGGAGAGTTCGTGTTTCTGCTGATCAAGGTACGCAGCGAGGTCAACCTCAGGATCCGGCTGAAGCCGCGGCTCTGGTGGGAGAATGCGCTCCGT
>JBOGNJ010000031.1:0-6956 GCA_050746905.1 Candidatus Acidiferrales bacterium | reverse complement strand
CACGAATTCGCCCGCGTCGTGCTGGCAGAACAAATCTATCGCGCCTTCGCCATCCTCGCCGGCCACCCCTATCCGAAATAATTCGAAATAGGCAGATTCCGCGCGCGTATTCTGCGAGAATATCCGCTGATGGCCGTCAAAATCACGCACGACGCAAAGGCTCCAATCGCCTCCGTCGAACTGACGATCACGCAGCCTCTCGACGATTTCGATCTCACCGAAGTCGCCGCCCCCATTCCTCGCGACATTGACCCGATTCTGGCCTCTCAGGGCTTCAAAGACCTGCTCGACGAAGCGCGCGCCATCCTCGAACGCGAATTTGCCGGCACTGGCCTCGAAATCGCGCAACTCACCGGCGCAATCTGCCGTGACGCCGGCGTCTACCATCCCGGTATCTGGCTCGTCGTCCGCGAAACCAATCCCTCCGCAAAGGCGGAGGCCAATGCCTCAAAAGAAATGTCCCCCGCCGCGCGCTCGCGCGTCGCCGCCACAGCCGAATCCCTGCGCGCAAGTTTGCATCTTTCTTGAATCTTTCAATTGAAGATGTAATGGAGGAGTCTATGGCTTCGCGTAATGAGCTGCACAGCTTAGTAGAGTCCTTGCCCGATGCCGCTCTTGAGAGCGCCAGCGCCGCTCTAGTAAATATGCAGATTTGGCCGCCTCCAGTACCGCCTGAATTCAGAAAGCTGCAAGACGAATTCCGTGACCGCCCATTCGGCGCGCGGCATCCCGCAGAGCGTGGAACGATCCGTGGCGGCACCGCAGGCGGCAGCTATAAGCTGGGTGGGGGCGGAAAGATGGAGTCCGGCTACTTCTCCTCGCATCGCTCGGAAGACGGCACATTCGTCATTGAGACACACCGTTTCTACAAAGGGTATGAACTCACAATCGTTGAACGACTCACCCTGAGAGATGGCGGCGACGAATTGATTTATTCGTCTGACATAACCGGGCCACACAACGCGAGTAACCGCGAAATCATTTTCAAACTCTAGTCAGCGACGAAACGTGGCGCACCGCTTGACCTTTCTCCACTCAGCGGCGAGACTAATATCCGCTCTAAACACGCCTGCGAGGCTACATGCCGGAAGGAAAAGGGCTGCTGATCGTCTACACTGGCCCGGGTAAAGGCAAAACCACCTGCGCCCTCGGCACGGCTTTTCGCGCGGTGGGCCAGGGATTGCGCGTGCTGATGGTGCAATTCATCAAAGGCTCGTGGCATTATGGCGAACTCGACGCCGCGAAAATGCTCGGCGACGATAAATTCGAAATCCGCCCCATGGGCCGCGGCTTCATCAAAGTCGGCGGCGCCGAAACGGATCCGGAAGACATCAAGCTTTGCGAAGAGTGCTGGAATTTCGGCCGCGAACAGATTTACAGCGGCAAATATGACCTGGTCATTCTTGACGAAATTAATTACGTGATCAGCTACAAAATTCTCGACCCGGAAAAAGTTGTCGACGCGCTCGCCAAACGCCCCGAGCAAGTCCACGTGATTTGCACGGGACGCAATGCGCATCCGAAACTCGTCGAACTCGCCGATCTGGTCACCGAGATGCGCGAGATCAAGCATCCGTACACCAAAGGCATCCTCGCGCAGCGCGGCATCGATTACTAATCGGGAAAAAGCACATGGCCTGGTTCAAAAAAGATAACAAGTCCATCGAAGCGACGCCAAACGAAGAGCGCCGCGTCAAGACGGAAGGCCTCTGGATCAAGTGCGACGCCTGCCGCGCCATCATCTGGAAAAAAGATCTCGAGGCGAATTGGGAAGTGTGCCCCAAGTGCGAAAATCATTTCCGTCTCGGCGCGAGACGCCGCCTCGAATTGCTCCTCGACGACGGCAACTGGACCGAGCATGATGCGGAACTGACCTCGACAGATCCCCTGAAATTCGTCGACACCAAGCCTTACTCGCAGCGTCTTCGCGACGCGCAAAACAAACTCGGCGTCAACGACGCTGTGCTCAGCGTCGAAGGCCGCCTGAATGGCCGGCCCGTAGTCTGCTGCTCCATGGAATTTTCCTTCGCGGGCGGCTCGATGGGCGCGGTGGTCGGCGAAAAAGTGACGCGCGCCGCGGAACGCAGCGCCCAACGCAAAATGCCCCTCATCATCGTCTCGTGTTCGGGAGGCGCGCGCATGCAGGAAGGCATGGTCAGTTTGATGCAGCTCGCGAAAGTCTCCGCCGCGTTGGGCCGCCTCGACGAAGCTCGCGTCCCCTACATTTCCGTTCTCACCGATCCCACCACCGGAGGCGTCACGGCCAGCTTCGCCATGTTGGGCGATTTGAATATTGCCGAGCCGGGCGCGCTGATCGGTTTCGCCGGGCCGCGCGTCATCGAGCAAACCATCCGCCAGAAATTGCCCGACGGATTCCAACGCGCTGAGTTTCTCGTCCAGCACGGTTTTCTCGACGCCGTCGTTCCGCGCAAAGAACTGAAGCCTTACATTTCGCACGCCCTCGATTTTTTCGTCGGCTGATTCAGATGCAAATGAATTACGAAGATTCGGTCGCCCGCCTCCTATCTCTCGGCAAGGAACTCGCCGCCCCGCAACAGGCTCGCGTGCAAAAATTCGATCTCGAAAATATCCGCGTGCTTTCCGATCACCTGGGCGCGCCGCATCGCGCCGTTCCTTCCGCGCATATTGCCGGCACCAATGGCAAAGGTTCCACCGCGGCGATGCTCGAATCCATTTTGCGCGCCGCCGGGTTTTCCACCGGCCTTTTCATCTCGCCGCATCTCGAACGCATCAACGAACGCATTCAATTCGACGGCCAGCCGATTTCCGATGACGCTTTCGCCGCCGAATTTACGCGCGTCCAGGCCGCCATTGAAACCCTCCTCGCCTCCGGCCAGCTCGCCTCGCATCCCACCTATTTCGAATGCGTCACCGCGATGGCCTTCAACGCCTTCGCGCGCCGTCCCGTCGATTTCGCCGTGTACGAAGTCGGTATGGGCGGGCGGCTCGACTCCACGAATATTCTCCAGCCCGAAGTCGCGGTCATCACGCAAGTCGATCTCGACCACGAGAATTTTCTGGGACACTCGATCGCGGAAATTGCCGCCGAGAAGGCTGGAATCATCAAGCCCGGCGGTTGGGTGGTCAGCGCAGCGGATCGCCCCGAGGCGCGCGCTGTTATCGCCCGCCGCGCCGCCGAACTAGATGCCCGTCTCGTCGAAATCGACACTGACTGGCGCATCGAAATCCTCAGCGCAGCGGCAGGACGTCATCGCGTCACCGTCACGCCCGTGCATTCGGCCAGATCGCTCACACTCGATATTCCGCTTCCCGGCCGCTTTCAAGTGCGCAACGCGCTTGCGGCAGTCACTGCGGCCCGCCTTCTCGCCGCGCGCGGATTCCCCGTCTCCGACGCCGCCATTACCCGCGGAATCCAAAGTGTCAAATGGCCGGGCCGCCTCGAACAGTTATCTGACGCACCAGCAATTTTTCTCGATGGCGCACACAATCCCGCCGCCGCGCGCGAACTCGCCGCATTTTGGGAAACGCATCTCACCGGAAGACGCATCTGGCTGATCTACGGCGCCATGCGCGATAAAGCAGTCGACGAAATCGCCGGCGTGCTCTTTCCACGCGCGCACAAAGTTTTTCTTACCCAGCCGCACCAGGCCCGCTCCATTTCCGCGCCGCTTCTTGCCGAGATGACCTCGCATCTCGCTCGGCGTTTTCAAGTTGTGCCCGATCCCGCCACAGCCTTCGATTTGGCCCTTTCCGCCGCCCCCGAAGACGCCGTATTCGTCACCGGCTCGCTCTACCTGGTTGGAGAGTTGCGCCGCCACTGGAACCACCTGTACAAACGGGTGCCAGAGGGCGCCGCTGCCCAGCGCCGTTAAAATTCCATAACATTTTAGCCAGCCCTCTGTTCGATATTGGACATCCGCCCGTCCGTCCTCCCATTCTGTGGAAATCGTCCCATACGCGAACGCCCAGTCCCATCTCTGAACATCCCCAATCTCTCCCCGCAGATGGCCCGGCCCACAAGGAACATTATTTCAATCACATGCGTATAAGATTTATGAACATTCGCGGCAACTGAATTGCCATTTGTGCGTCTAACACTAGTGCAGGTTAAGGAGTTTCCCATGCAACCGCAAGGGCGTCATAAGAAACTGGAAGCTTTCGGACGGGGTCCAGGCCTCCTCGCAGAGGCGCTGCGCAAGTGCCCCAAGAAAATGTGGCTCTACCGTCCGGCGGCGGACCGCTGGAGCATCCACGAAATCATTTTGCATCTGGCCGATAGCGAAGCCGAATCTTACGTCCGCTGCCGCCAGTTCATCGCCCAACCGGGCTCGCCCGTCCTCGTCTACCACGCTTCCGTGTGGGCCAGTTCGCTCGGATATTTCCACCAAAGCACGCGCGAGGCCCTGGGACTGATCACGCGTCTCCGCAAAATGACGCATCAGATCCTTTGCTATGTTCCTGATTCCGTTTGGGCCCACACGGCGCAGCACCCCAAAAGGGGCACTATGACGCTTGACGGATGGCTCGATACGCAAGTCGTCCACCTTCCTCACCACATTGATCAGATTTACGAAAACCATGCTGCATGGGCCGCCACGCACCGTCAACGCAAGCCCGCCGTCCGCGTCGTGGCCGGCGCTCATCGAAAAGGAGTCGCCTTGGCGGGTTTCCCTGCCGTCGAATTCGCCGACTGAATTACAGCATCATTCGTTTCGCGGCAATCGGTGAGCCGGAAGGTTGCGGAGAACGGTGTCTGGTCTTTGTCGGGGCGGCTTTACACCGCCTTTTTTCAGTTCTGTCCGGCGCACCCACCATCGCTTTGCCGCACCGATTTGCCCCAGCCACGTTAGAATCTCCCTCGTATGCCAGACGCGAATACCTACGACGTCGCCGGACCTCCCGGCGCTCCTGCAATCGTCTTCGTTCACGGCATGCGCGTCACCCGCAAGATGTGGAAACCCCAGATGGAGCGTCTTTCCGATGCTTACCGCCTGATCGCGCTCGATTTGCCGGGACATGGCGCACTCCGTGACGTTCCATTTCGCCTCGACGCCGCCGTAACCACCATCGCTGAAGTCATCCATCGCGAAGCCCACAACGCTCGTGCCCTGATCGTCGGAATCTCCTTGGGCGGTTATGTCGCGATGGAATTTGGCGCGCGTTATCCCGAAAAGGCTGTCGGCCTCGTCATCGCCAGCGCCACCGTCGAGCCACGCGGCTGGCACACCGCTCCTTATCGCCTAACCGCGATGCTGATGGATAAACTGCCCGAGCCGTGGCTCAATGCCATCAGCCGCACATTTTTTCAGCTTGCGTACCCGCCCGAAAAAGCCGAGCCTCTCATCTCCCCAGGGTTTTTTATGCGCGGCGGCTCGCAAGGCCTCCGCGAAGTCTTGGGTAAACAGTTCGCTCCTCGACTTGCCGCCTATCCCGGCCCCGTTTTGCTGCTCAACGGCGCATTCGACCTCGGTTTTCGCATGCACGAACGCAGGTTCCTTGCCGCCGCGCAACACGGCCGCCTCAAAATTATTCCCAGTGCCTTCCACATCGCGAATATTGACCAGCCCGACGCTTTCTCCACCGCCATTCGCCGCTTCACCGCCTCAATTCCCTGGTGATTTCCCATCCCTCCGTTTCGCCGATAGATTCCTTTGCGCGTTCCTCGCGCGAACACTCACCGCCCCGCATGGTTGCCGCGGAACTACCCCGATGGTAGGATTGATTCTTCATGGCGCCCGAAAACCAATGCCGCCCGCGCGTCGGTGTCCCCTATCGCACTCGTAATGAAGAAGTTAAAAACGTGCGCGCAAAGTACGAGAATTATCTGCGCGCCATCGAACGGGCGGGCGGCGCGCCCGTCGAAATTTCCTTATTGCTCCCAAGAAATGAATTGCGCGCTCTTGCCGAAACTCTCGACGCCGTCGTTCTCACCGGCAGTCCTGCTGACGTGAATCCCGCGCTTTACGGCGCGGCGCGCCGTCCCGAATCGGCCGCCGCAGACGCGGACCTCGAGCGCACCGACTGCGCCCTGCTCGAACACGCTTTCGCCGAATCCAAACCCGTGCTCGCCATTTGCTACGGCGTCCAAATTCTCAACGTTTTTCTCGGCGGCAGCCTGATTCAGGACATTCCCAGCGAGTTGCAGTCCGCGCTTCGGCACGCTCCTGCTAAAAATAGCGCGAATGCAAGCGAGCTCACGCCAGAGCCGTTCCACGCCGTGCGCTTCGCTCCCGATTCGCGCATCGCGAAAACTTTCGGCGCGCTCGACGCGCAGATCAACAGCTCGCATCATCAATCCATTCGCGAACCAGGACGCAATCTCCACGTCGCCGGCCGCTCGCCCGACGGCGTCATCGAGGCCGTCGAATGGATCGGCGATTCGAATTGGGTGACCGGAGTTCAATGGCATCCCGAACGCATGCCCGGCGACGCATTGTCGCAAGCGCTTTTTCGAGATTTAATTGCCGCGACGCGCGGCGCAACAGTTCGCAGCTAGCTAAATATATCCGCCGTCATTCCGAGGAGCAGCGGCGACGAGGAATCTGCTCTTTCCTTGAAGTCATCCAGGAGCATCATGATCTCGCTGGCAGGCAAAGCGGCGCTCATCACGGGAGGCTCGCGCGGCATTGGCGCCGCATCCGTGCGCGCCTTCGCGCAGGCCGGCGCAGACGTGGTATTCAATTACAATCGCAATCGCAAAGCCGCCGCACGGCTCGAACAGGAAGCGCGTAAGCATGGCACGCGCGTCGAATCATTGAAAGCCGACCTGGGGCGCATGGACGGCGCGAAAAATCTGGTGGACTTCGCGCGCGACCGTTTGGGCCGCCTGGACATCCTAGTAGCGAACGCGGGCATCTGGAATGTAGAAGACCTTCCGATTCAGAAAATGTCGGAACGCGAATGGGACCGCATGATCCGCGTCAATTTAAAAAGCGTCTACGCCGTGATTCATTATGCTGTTCCGCACTTTCTCG
>JBOGNJ010000030.1:0-21193 GCA_050746905.1 Candidatus Acidiferrales bacterium | reverse complement strand
ATGCGGCGAGGAGAAATGCCGCGGGGGAAATGCAGGACGCAAACGGCGAGATTGAAGATGAAGGCGTCGAACAGATTTAACGATCGAAGCGGCGAGCGCCCTGCGAATTTCTAATCGCACGGCCGGGATTAGAATTGCGCCTAACTTATTCAAAACAAAGCACCGAGCTCATTTCTAATCGACAATAAAACGCCACTTCGCTCCTTCTCGTTTTCGCCCATTATTTCGAATTGCAGCGTGAAATTATTGAAGAACTATGACGGAAACTGTTTCGACGCAGATGATTATTGGGCCTGTGACGCTCGACGGGAAGCATGTCCAACTCGAGCCGCTCTTGAACGCGCATCGCGCCGCGCTCACCGAAATCGGCCTCGACGAAGGTCTCTGGCGCTGGATTCCCGTGCCCGTGCGCACTCCGGAAGAAATGAACGCTTACATTGACGTGGCGCTCGCCGAGCAGATGCGCGGCGTTTCTCTGCCGTTCACGATTGTGGAGAAATCCTCCGGCAAGCCCGTCGGCTGCACGCGCTATGGCAATATGGATCGCGTACATCGTCGCGTAGAAATTGGCTGGACATGGGTCGCCAAACCCTGGCAGCGCACCGCCGCGAATACCGAAGCGAAATATCTGCTGTTGCGCCACGCGTTCGAAACTCTCGGCTGCATTCGCGTCGAACTAAAAACCGACTCGCTCAACGAAAGATCGCGCGCCGCCATTCTCCGCATTGGCACTCGCGAAGAGGGAATTTTCCGTAATCACATGATCACCGCCGGCGGCCGCATTCGCCACACAGTCTATTTCAGCATCATCGACACCGAATGGCCCGCGGTCAAAGCTCGCCTCGAAGAAAAACTGAAATCCTAACCAAATCCCGCCCTTCTTCGTTTCGTCGCCTCTGTGGCGGCGGGCCACATATTTTTTGTCCCGCGCCATTGCCGTGATTTGGAGTTATGATGCACTCGATTCGCGGCGGCGCTTTGGTCGCCGGAATTGCCGTTGCTTCAATGAATCAACAACGACATTTCATTTCATCGAAACAGGGAGGCAGTAATGGCTCGATTGCATTATCGCTTTGCATTATTCTTCGCCGTACTTTTCATGCTGGCTGCGCCGGCAGTCTTCGCGCAGTCCGGCACAATTCAACTCACCGTCGACGCCAGCCAGGTTCCCCTGGGAATGGTGAAAACCCACATGGTCATGCCCGTCCACGCCGGCCCGCTCACCCTTTATTATCCCAAGTGGATTCCCGGTGAGCACGGTCCCGACGGCCCTATCTCGAACGTCACCGGCCTGTTTTTTCATGCCGATGGGAAACTGGTTCCTTGGCAGCGCGACAAGCTCGACGTTTTTACTTTCCATGTCAATGTTCCCGAAGGCGCGACGCGTCTCGACGTTGATTTCGACTACATCGAACCCCAAGCCGGGGGCTTCGCCTCGGGCGCGGCGTCTTCCACCGATAAGCTTGTCGTCATCAGTTGGAACCAGAATGTCCTGTACCCGTCGGGCGAACCTTCAAAGGAAATCATGTACGACGCGCACCTCAAGCTTCCGAACGGATGGAAGTACGGCACGCCGTTGCCCGTTGCCAGTCATGCGGGCGATGAAATCACGTTTAAGCCCGTCGCGCTCAATCGCCTGGTGGATTCGCCCGTAATCGCCGGTGAATATTTTCGCGTCATCAACATTACGCCGCCCGGAGAGCCAATTCACCATGAGATGGACATCGCCGCGGATAGCGAAGCGGCGCTGGCGCTTACTCCGGACACGATCCAGAAAATGACGAACTTGGTGGCGGAGTCGCGGGCGCTTTTCGGCACGCGCCACTACCGCGATTATCATTTTCTCCTGACCCTCAGCGACCACGTGGCGCATTTCGGCCTCGAGCATCACGAATGCAACGACAGCCGCTTGCCTGAACGCGCAGCGATCGGCCCGCACGCCGATATGGCTCTCGGCGGTTTGCTCTCGCACGAATTCATGCACTCGTGGAACGGCAAATTCCGCCGCCCCGCCGATCTCGCTACCCCCGAGTATGAAACGCCGATGCAGGACGATTTACTCTGGGTCTACGAAGGGCTAACCGATTATCTCGGGCCTCTACTTGCCGCTCGCAGCGGTTTATGGACGCCGGAGCAATATCACGAATATCTCGCGAGCATCGCTGCGGACTTGGGGCCGGGCACTCCCGGGCGAACCTGGCGCGATCTGCAGGATACCGCGACGGGCATACCAGGAGTCCGCGGAGGAAGGGGTTGGGGTAACTGGAAACGCGGCTCGGACTATTATCCCGAAGGCGATCTCCTATGGCTCGAAGTTGCGACAATCATTCACCAGCAGAGCAACGGCGCGAAATCCATCGACGATTTCTGCCATCTCTTTCACGGCGGCGCAAACAATGGCCCCGAACTGAAAACATACACATTCGACCAGGTTGCCGAAGCGTTAAATCAAATTACGCCGTATGACTGGGCGAAATTTCTGCACGAGCGGCTCACTTCTCTTTCTCCCAACGCGCCCACGGGCGGCATCGAGAACGGCGGATGGAAAGTTGAGTTCACCGGCAAGCCGCCGGAGGCGGGCCTGCGCGGCGGAAATCCCGGCGACGCATATTCGCTCGGCTTGCGGCTCGGCGAAGACGGGACCGTCGGCGACTCAATCGTCGGTGGACCTGCATACAAGGCCGGAGTTACGGCTGGCATGAAAATTGCCGGCGTGAATGGCCGCGTATTTAGGCGCGAGTTGCTCGACGATGCAGTCAAAGCCGGCAAGGACAACTCGCAGCCGATCAAACTTCTCGTCATCGACGAGGATTACTACAAGACGGCCACCATTGACTATCACGGCGGCGAGCGCTATCCGCATCTGGTCCGCGTCGAGAGCAAGCCCGATTATCTCGACGACCTG
Organism: Candidatus Acidiferrales bacterium; assembly: GCA_050746905.1. Classification (GTDB taxonomy): domain Bacteria; phylum Acidobacteriota; class Terriglobia; order Acidiferrales; family UBA7541; genus DAHUXN01. The sequence goes on along the minus strand of JBOGNJ010000030.1, from coordinate 18,288 downwards.
ATCAAGTCCCGTGCGGCGGCGCGGTAGGATCACACGTCTGTGTGGAGGCGGGTCGGCGCTGTTAGCCGACCCGCCAGACTCGCACGGCTCTCGAACACGAATCTCGAATACCACTTTTCCGCCGTGGCAATTCTATCGGGCAACGTTCGGGAGCAGCTTCGCCAACTCAGGCGCGACGCTCACAACCGTGCCGTCGCGAAATTGCGGTTGCGGCAGCTTCGTGGTCCACATTGCATTCGGCGGATAAATAAGCGCCATGTCCCAGTAGAAGCCGCGGCTTTCGCAGCAGTGCGGCGCTGGCAGGGACGCGGACGGCGGAGAATCCTGCTCAATCTCGCGCGCCACCAAATGATTCGGGTCCCAAAACTGCACGGCCCGCGGGTCGGAGATGCGCGCAAGCGTCCCGCTTTTTGGCTTCTCCCAGTCGGTGGGAAGAATCGGCTCCCACACGACCAGAATCTCGAACTTCGGATTCTTGAATCCCTCCAAAACTTCTTCAACTGCGGAGGCCCCCCGCAGGCACACGGGTCAAGTGGGAGAAACGAGCAATACCAAACGCGCGCCCGAGGGCTCGCGATTGAAGTCGCTCCGGAACTGTTGAAGATTTTGAGCCGAGAGAACGAGCATCTTCGGCTGACCGACGGGCGTGTGCGACGGAGCCAGCACGTACCAGCATAGGAGTGCCAGCACGATGACAATGACGGCGAAAATGGATGCGCGTTTTTTCATTTGAGTGTCGATGCCGCCCGGCCGGCCAGCACTCCCGCCAGCAATTGCGGGAACACGATCACAAGCACCACAATCGCCGCCGCCGTCCACAGAAGAATCAGGTTCAGTTTGCCGCGCCGCAGGCCGCACCGAGCGCCGCGATATTGTTGATAAAAACCAATCCCCAGAAAAATCACGGAAAGCGCCAGCAGCCACGGCCGCAAATTTGCAAAATACGCGCCCGCGCCGGCAGCACCCAGGGCCGCGAGAAATCCGAGCGGCAGGCAGCAACCCAATGTTGCCAGCGCAGCGATCATCGCCACGGCCGGGCTCGCCCATTTAACTCGACTCATTGGCCCGCCTCCTCGCGAACAGCTTCACGGAGCGCCCGGACAATGGATTCGCTGCTGGGCGCGCCGGAATTTTGTGCGCCCGAATATAGCCGGCACTGCAGGCCGGCATCGTATGCGCCAACGGGAGCAGGTTCGACATCGCGATCGTTGATGCGAATCGTGGGCGATCCGGGAAATTCCAAACGAACAGCATCCGAATTGTCATGCACGACGATTTCTTGAATTTCCGCACGGATGTTCACCAAGGCAATCGCTTCCCGGACGCGTTGAACGGCCAGCGGCAGGTTCGGGCAGCTCGGAACATAAAGAACTTCGATCTTCATCGTGATTCGTCGCGTCTCCGTTCTGATGGCGTTTCGAGCAGCGGGCACTGCGACTTGCGTTTACGGAGTTCGCGCTCGCAACGCCGCAAAGCGATTCGCAATTCGCCGTCGAGATGCTCCATCTCACGGATCTTGTCTTGAACTTCGCCAAGTTTTTGCCGCAGGCGATCGCGCACCGCGGCGCAGGATCGAACACGGTTCCTGCTGAGCGCGAGCAACTCTCGAATCTGCCGAAGGGAAAACCCCAGCCGTTGCGCGCGCCGCACGAACAGCAGCGCTTCGACATCGTGATCCGTGTAAAGCCGGAAGCCGCCTTCCGTGCGCGCCGACCGTGTCAGGATGGCGTTCCGTTCGTAAAAGCGAATCGCATCGACGCTGAGGCCTGCTTTCTTGGCTATTCTCCCGATAAACATTTCCGCTCCCATATACTGCTAACAGCCTACACCCTGGAGTATAGTCCAGAGTCAAGCCTCCTCCGCAAGGATGCCAAAATCGCCGGCAGATTTCTCCTGTGCGGAATGTATCGTCCCTGGGCAGCGCGCGATATCATGGGTAAGGAACGCGCCGCAGGAATGCGTGTTGACACTTTTTGCGCGCGTTTCCATAATCGCGACGGAGGCATTTTTGCGTCATGGCTGATGTACAAAAAGCGCGGGAACGCGCGCTGGAGGATGCAGTCTCGCGCGCCTTGCGCGATAATTTGCCGCCGCTCCAGCGAACGCTTGAAGACATGCAGCAGGCCTTCGCCGATTTGGTGTCCTCGTGCTCTTCGGCGCGCCCCACCAATGCGCTGCCGGCGATGCTCCGCGCGCAGGCCACCGCTGCGTCTCTTTCCGCCAGCTTGTCCGTCCTTTCCGCTTTCATCACCAACGCGATGCAGCGGCGCGACCACGAGCTTTCGCGCGAGGCAGATTCCGAGGACGTTCGCGAAGATGCGCGCCCCGTCGCTGTAACGGTGGCGCAACCCGAGCCTGCGAAAACAATCCCCGCACCTGCAACCGTAACGCCGATGGCGGAGAAAGATTCATCAATCGCCGAAGTTGAAGAAGAGGAAGAAGTCGCGCACCAAGAGCCGAAGCGGATCGCCCGCGAGCCGGAGCCGGTTGTAAGAGAGCCTGAGCCCGTTGTAAAAGAGCCTAAACCCGAGCCCGTCGCCTTCAATGTCGCGTCATTGCCCAAGGACGAGCAGGATTTGCACAAGCGCGCCAATCGCGTCGCCAAAGTTTCCATGCAGGATATTAAAATGCTGAAGCCCGAAGACGTTCGCAAGGGTCTGGAACACAAAGACATTTGCATGCGCCTGCGGAACGAAATTGACAAGGCCCGGAAAGAATATGATCGCCGCTTCCAGAAAATTCTCGAACAGCCCGTGGATTATTTCCATCACTGGATGGTTGAGATTCTCGCCGGCGGCGATCCGGAAGCCCTCGGAGAATATCCTTATCCCTCGCCGGTGCTGCGCCGCTAATTTATTTTTTGCAAAAGGGATCTTCGGTCCTGCCGGCGCGCTTTGCGTCGCGCTAATGCTGTTGGCGTGTTTCAGCGCGTCAACCGCATTCCCGCAAACGGCCAGGCGCCAGACCAGGAAAGAAAGAATCGCCGCAGCTCGCGCCGCCGCGGCAGAGCGCGCCGCGAAACGCGCGGCAGCAGCCCAAGCCCGACGATTTGCCGTCGAGGCAAAACAACTCACGACTCTTTCTCGTGCGTTGAAAAACGAAAAAAATCCCGGCGCGGCTTACCGCCGCCTCGCCGCGTTCGCGAAACGCTATTCAAAGGAAGAACTTGGCGCACGCGCCGCTCTGGCGCTCGGGTATTACGACTTCAATCAGGGCCGCTACGCCGAAGCGCGCCGCTGGCTCGACGCCGCCAAACCGGAAACGCTCCTCGCCGATTACGTTTTATTCTGGAGCGCGCAGGTGGATCGCAACCTGGGCAATCTCCCCGCCGCGCTCGGCCAACTCGAGACTTTGCGCCGCGATTATCCGCAAAGCGCGATGAGCGCTCTTGCTCTTCAGGCGTTCGCGGAGGCCGCCATCGCCGCGAACCAGCCGCAGCGCGTGCTCACCGCGTTTGCCGCGCAGCAGGACATCGACAAAAATCCCAAGTTCCTGTTCCTCCGCGCGCAGGCCTATGAACAATCCGGCGACAAAATCGCCGCGGCCGGCGATTACCTCAGCGTGTACGATCATTTTCCGCTCAGCACTTCCGCGGCGGAAGCAGGCGAGAAGGTAAATTATTTTCAGGGCGTGCTCGGCGACGCGTTTCCGAAGCCAAACGTCGCCGAACGCCTGGCGCGCGCCGGAATTTTGTTCGACGCGCATCATTGGCAGGACGCGCAGACCGCCTACAGTCAGCTGCTTTCGGAGCTTGTCGGCTCCGATCAAGAGCTGGCGCAGCTTCGCATCGCCGATTGCGGCCTGCAGCTTGGCGGAATCTCCACCGCGCTCGCGTCTCTGCAATTGCAAACGCCCGAGGTCGACGCCGAGCGTCTCTATTATTTGTCGCAAGCCTATCGCTCCGCGAATGACGAACCGAATATGCTCGCTTCCATCTCTCAGGCGATTGCCCGCGCCCCGCAAAGTCCGTGGACGGAGCGTGCCCTTTTCGCGACGGGGAATTATTACTGGGTCTTGCTCGACCGCGACAAGGCCGCGAATTATTATCAGCAGGTTGCCGACCGTTTTCCGCAGAGCGCCGATGCAATCGACGCGCAATGGCGCGTGCTCTGGGCTTCGTACATGGGCCATCGCGACGACGCCGCGAGCCTGCTCACAAAATTCCTCACTAATTATCCGAATTCCGTCTACACGCCCGACGCGCTTTACTGGCTCGGCCGGCTGGCGCAGGACGCAGGTCAGGCTGCGGACGCGCGCGCCTATTACCAGAAATTGCAGCAGCGCTACCCGAATAATTATTTTACGGTCCATGCCGCCGCGCACCTTCGCGCGCTGAAACGCGGCGCTGCGGCGCCGCTTCCGCTTCTCGATGCCATTTCGCCGTTGGCTCCGAGCCTTCAAGTGGGCGCCGCCGAAGCGCCCGAAGCGCTTCCGTGGGTGCAGCGAAGCGTTGCGCTCGAAACGATCGCCTTCGACGATTCCGCGATGCTCGAACTGCGCGCCGCCTACGACATAACGCATTCGCCGATGCTCCAACTGGCCATTGCGCGAGCTTCCGCCAATGGCGAGCATTACGGCGGCTCAATCGTCGCTCTGCGAATTATTTATCCTGAGCTCGAGTCGCGCCGTTTTGCCGATGTTCCCCGCGAAGTATGGATGCTTTCGTTTCCCCTGCCCTACGCGCAGCCGATTCGGCGTGCCGCTCGACGCGAGCGTCTCGACCCCATGCTCGTCACAGCTCTGATTCGTCAGGAGTCCGCGTTTGAAAAAAACGCGCTTTCCGTTTCGAATGCATTCGGATTAATGCAGCTTCTGCCGAAAACGGCCGCCCCGCTCTCGCACCGCATTCGTATGCGCTATTCGGAAGCGCGCCTCTTCGATCCTCTTTACAATCTCCGCCTCGGCACTCTCTATTTCTCCGGTTTGCTCAAGACTTTTCACAGTGCCGAAGCGGCCCTCGCGGCGTACAATGCGGGCGAGGATCGCGTGACGTTGTGGCAGACCGGCCAGCATTACGCCGAGCTCCCTGAATTCGTCGAGTCGATTCCGTTCACGCAAACGCGCCAGTACGTCGAAATCATCATGCGCAACGCGGTCATTTACCGGCAGCTTTACGGAGGCAGGCGATGAATCCTGTGGCAGCAGGACGCGTCTCGAACGACGCGCGGCTTTCCGAAAAGGCCGCGCAGTTCACCGAATCCGTCATCCGCGAAATGACCCGCCTCGCATTGGCCCACAACGCCGTGAATCTGTCGCAAGGCTTTCCCGATTTCGCCGCACCTGAGGAAATTAAGGCCGCGGCTCGCGACGCCATCACGCGCGACGTCAATCAATACGCCATCACGTGGGGTGCGAAATCGCTGCGCGACGCAATCGCCGAAAAAGTCCAGCGCACGCAAGGCCTGGCGATCGATCCCGAGCGCGAAATCACCGTCTGCTGCGGTTCCACGGAAGCGATGATGTCCGCGATGATGGCCATCATCAATCCCGCCGACGAAGTCGTCGTCTTCGAGCCGTTTTACGAAAATTACGGCCCCGACGCGATTTTGAGCGGCGCTTCACCGCGCTTTGTTCGTCTGCGCGCGCCCGATTGGTCGTTTGACCCCGATGAACTCGCGCGCGCCTTCTCGAATAAAACGAAAGCCATCATTCTGAACACGCCGAATAATCCCACTGGAAAAGTGTTCTCGCGCGCGGAGATGGAAACGATTCGCGACCTTTGCGTCCGCCACAATTCATTTCTGATCACCGACGAAATTTACGAGCACATGCTCTACGATGGTGCAGTGCATATCTCCGCCGCGACGATTGAAGGCCTGCGCGACCGCACCATCACGATCAACGCGCTCTCGAAAACCTATAGCGTCACGGGTTGGCGCGTCGGCTGGGCCATTGCGCCACCGGAAGTCACTTCGGCGATTCGCAAAGTCCACGATTTTCTTACGGTGGGCGCCGCTGCGCCGTTGCAGGAAGCGGGCGCTCTGGCGTTGCGTTCGCCCGAGGCGTATTACGCGCAACTCGCGAGCGATTATCTCGAACGGCGGGATCGCCTGCTCGGAATTCTAACTGGCGCGGGCTTCAAGTGCTTCACGCCGCGCGGCGCGTATTACATCATGACGGACAGTTCCGCGTTCGGCTTCGCGAACGATGTCGACTTCGCGCGCTATCTCGTCAAGGAAATCGGCGTCGCCGCCGTCCCGGGCTCCAGCTTCTATCACAATCCCGCCGACGGCGCCCAGCAGCTCCGCTTTACCTTCTGCAAAAAAGAGTCCACCCTTGCCGCAGCCGCGCAGCGCCTGTCAAAGCTGAACCCCGTCCAACCGCGCAAATAATCAAGCCAGTGGATCAAACGAGTCCGTGTAAGCCGGAATCGTCACGGGCCAGTGCAATTGCTGTTGCACGGTTCCGCTGAAGGCCTTCGCCGCTGGAGGATCCCCGTGCACCAGATAAAGCTGCTTGGGCGGAGCGGTGAATCCGGAGAGCCAGCGAATCAGTTCGCTGCGGTCTCCGTGCGCGGAAAATTGGCTGACCTCCGCGATTTCGGCGCGCACGGGAATCTGCTCGCCATGAATGCGCGCAAGTTTCCCACCATCTTGCAAGTATCTCCCCAGCGTTCCTTCGCCCTGATAGCCCGCAAGAATAATCGCGTTGCGCGAATCGGGCAATCGCTGCGCCAGATGGTGCAGGATGCGCCCTCCGGTGCACATCCCGCTCGCGGAAATAATGATGCACGGCGTTTTGATCTTGTTGATGTTTTTTGAGTCCTCCACGGCGCGCGTCATATGGACTTCGTGCGTGTTCAACGGATCGTGGTCGCCCGTTTGCTCTTCGTGCGTGAATTGCAAGCCGTGATCTTCCTTGTGCTGTACATACAGGCCCGTGACGCTGATGGCCATCGGGCTATCGATGTACGTCGGCAACTTCGGAATCTGTTGCCGCTCTTCGAGTTGCCGCAAAATGTACATCAGCGTTTGCGTGCGCCCCACGGCGAACGCGGGAATCACAATCGCGCCGCCGCGCTTCACCACGCGATTCACAATTGTGGCGATGGCTTCGTAGGGAGAAGCCGTCGGATGGTCGCGGTCGCCGTAGGTCGATTCGCACAAAATATAGTCGGCCTTCGCGATCGGCTCGGGGTCGTTCAAGATGGGCTGATTGTAGCGGCCCACGTCGCCGGAAAAAACGACGGCGGCGGATTTACCGTTTTCCGTAATGGTGATTTGCAGCGACGACGACCCGAGAATGTGTCCCGCGTCCGTGGGCTTCACCGTGAATTGCGGGCTGATGGTGAACGGGTCCTTGCGTGGAATTTCCTGAAAACGCTGGAGTGCCTGCTGTGCATCGGCGACGGTGTAAAGAGGCAGCGCCGGTTTGTGGCTCGAATAGCCTTTCTTCGTCGCGTATTGCGCGTCTTCTTCCTGCAGATGCGCGGAATCCGGAAGAAGCAATTCGCAAAGCTCGCGTGTCGCCGCATTCGCGTAAATCGGCCCGCGAAAACCGTCGCGCACGATGCGCGGCAAGTATCCTGTGTGATCAATGTGCGCGTGCGTCAGGACGATCCAGTCGATCGTCGAAGGCTCGATCGGCAGACGATCCCAGTTGCGCTGTCTCAACGGTTTCGGCCCCTGAAAGAGTCCACAATCGACCAGCAGCCGTTTCCCGCCTGCTTCCACCAGATATTTTGAACCTGTGACCGTGCCCACCGCGCCCAGAAAAGTAATTTTTGCCATAGGGCGCGTATTTTAACTGAAAGCGTGCAGACAACGGCAATTTGTTGCCGAATCCGCCAAGCTCGGCGGTCCGCCTCTACAAAGGTGTCAGGCAATTTGGGTTTTTGTAGCGGCCGGTCCGGTGCATCTCCGGACCGGGCACCGTCGCCGCTCCGTGGTTGAACTCGACCATCTTTTGCACATTCCTCGGAGAATTGTTAGGCTGTCGTGCTCCAATATGCGCGTGGCATTCGCGCGGAGGGCCTCAGCAGATGAGATTTTCGTTTGTCGCGCTAGCACTCGGCGCCGCTCTCGTATCAATGTTCACTTTGCCGGTCGCGCACGCGCAGGGCCTGCCGTCGCAATCCCTCACCCGTGGCACGTGGGAATTCGAGCCCTTCATTGGCGGAGGCACGGGCTTACTGCACTCCTCAACCACGCAATTCATAATCGCAGGCGGACGTGTGGGCAACGTCCTGACAGGCGAACATCTCCACGGCTGGGCGCGCGGCAATTTCGAATTCGCCGCCGATTTCATGCCCTTATATTTGGTGATGCAGCCGGGCGGAACGGTTTACGGCGCAAGTTTCAAGCCCGTAATATTCAAATGGAATTTCACCAGCAATCATAAAATCGCGCCCTACGCGCTGATTGCGGGAGGCGTGCTCTTCACCACGTCAAATGTCCCGCTCGGAAATACTTCGTATGTGAATTTCACGCCGCAGGGCGCGCTCGGTTTTCACATCTTCACGCGGCCAAAACGCGCGTGGGACTTCGAAATTCAGTTCGTGCATCACTCCAACGCCAGCCTCGGCACATACAATCCTGGATACAACGCCAGCATCCTCTTCACCGTCGGCTACAACTGGTTCAAATAAATCGAAAGCGTTTCTCTGCGCAGCACTGGTAGCGCAGAGTCTCGCATCCCAGAGGCTCTGCGGCTTTTCGCCGTGGCTTGTCGCAAAACGATGAGGCAGCGCCTCCGACATTAAAACAGCGCCGCTGCGGCGCGCACCAATCACTTACCAATCCCGGCGCTTGCACTCCGGCGTCCGGCCATAGTAGCTTCTCACTCTCCCGAAAAGTTGGAAGGAGGGCGCATGTCCCATCGGCAAAGCCGCTCACTGCCGCGTTTTTTAAGAATATTTCTCGTTGTGATTGCCGCCGCGTCTGTTGCGCTGACGGCGCGCGCACAGAAAAGTAATTTCACTGTGGGCACGGCGAGCGCCGCGCCAGGCGAAACGGCCACGGGCTACATCAACGTGCCCGCTGGTGTAGACGCAGCCCTGAATATTCCGGTCGTCGTGGTTCATGGCGCAAAGCCGGGGCCCGTGCTGTCCATCGTCGCGGGCTCACATGGAACCGAATACGCCTCGATCATCGCGGCCGAAAAATTGATTCAGCATCTCGATGCAAAGGAGATCTCCGGTACCGTGATTCTGGTGCCCCTCGTGAACGTGAATTCATTCGAGCAAAAAGTCCCGCATCTGAATCCTGTCGACGGCAAGAACATGAACCGGATGTATCCGGGCAAGCCGGACGGTACGCAGACCGAGCGCGCCTCCTGGCTGATTACGAAAGACGTCATCGAGCCGTGCGATTACTTGATCGACATGCATGGAGGAGACCTCGACGAGAGCTTGCGGCCCTACAGCTATTGGCCAAAGACCGGAAACGAAAAACTCGATGCGGTCACGCACGAAATGGTGCTCGCGTTTGGGCTCGACAACATCATCATTGACGAAGGCCGCACGAAAGATCCCAACGATTCCCGCTATGTGGACAACACGGCGCTCACGCGCGGCAAGCCGGCCATTACGGTCGAAGCCGGTTACGCAGGCACTGTCGAGCCGCAGGACGTGGACGCGCTCGTGCGCGGCTCCGTAAACGTGATGCGCCACCTGAAAATGCTTCCCGGAAGGTTCACTCCGGTAGAAAATCCTGTTTGGTTCTCGAAAGTAGTCACGGGAACCAGCGCTCACGACGGGATTTTTTATCCGCTGGTGGAAAAGCGCACGTTCGTCCAGCAGGGAATGAAGCTCGGCTACATAACGGATTTCTTCGGCAAGACGATTGAAGATGTTCGCGCGCCCGTGACGGGAGTTTTGCTGTACATTTGCGCCGTGCCGTCGATGAAGAAGGGCAACACCACGGTTGACATCGGCGTGGTCGCCGCGCAAGCTCCATAGAACTGCGACGCGCTCAGCCGGGCTGGAACTGCAGGGGAGGTTCCGATGACATTACACGCCACAGCTCGCACCCACGGCGATGCCACAATCGTCGAATGCTCCGGAAGGCTCGTGCTGGGCGAAGAGTCGGCTGAGTTGCGCAAAGTCGTCAAGGACCTGCTGGTCACTTGCAACCGCATCGTCCTTGACCTTGGCGGTGTTTCGTACATCGACAGCAGCGGCCTTGGCGCGCTCGCCGGGCTTTACGCAGCGGCAAAAAACGCCGGCGGCGAAATCAAGCTGGCGAATCTCAACGCGCGTTTGCGCGATTTGCTGCAAATGACCAGGCTGCTTACCGTGTTCGACGTTTATGACCACGCCGAAGCCGCCGCCGCTGCATTCAAATCTCCAGCACGCTAGCGCTGGAATCGCGCTCGGAACAGCGCCACGCTGGGTGAGAATTTGGTGCTTGTTCGAAATTTGGTGGAGCCGATGGGATTCGAACCCACGACCTCCTCGATGCCATCGAGGCGCGCTCCCAACTGCGCCACGGCCCCACCGGGAAAGAACGTCAGACTAGCTTTTATAGCACCGCGTAGCGCGCACCGTCAAACTTGCCGATTCGCCGCGTTTCCCAAACCTCGAACGCCTTTACGGTCTAGTAGCATCAGGATCGGGAGCGCCGCAGGCTGAAATGAGAGAGGTGTCGACGAATCGCGCGGGGAGCTGCATCAGCGCTGCTACGTCTGTGGATTGCCGTTTGCCTTCGCGCTTGCGTGGGATTCGTGGAACTCGGATTCGGATTCCTCTTCGCCAGCCGAGGAGCCCTCGGAACACGGGTCCGGCGGCGGTGGTGCCTGCGTATGCGACTGCCAGCGTTGACGAACAATTTCATCGATAGCCGCGAGCAACTCGCGCGCAAGGTTCTGCGATTTTGGCACATACTCACGCGCTCCTGCTTCCAGGGCCTTGGCGCGCATTTCGGCGGCCTCGTAGCGGCTCAGAATCACCACCTGGGTCTGCGGAACTTCCTTTTTGATTTGCCGGACTGCTTCCAACCCGTTAAGTATCGGCATGTTGATGTCCAGCACCACCACATCGGGCCTGAGCTCCTTCACCTTTTCGACAGCCTCCACTCCATCCGCTGCCTCGCCGCAAACCTCCCATTCCGGCAGCGACTCGAGCAGCGACCGCAGCCCTCCGCGCATGACTTCATGGTCGTCCGCGATAAGAATTCGCACAGTTTGCACTGGTCCCCCCACGATTGTCATGTCTCGACCCCACCCTTGATGGAGTCTGCCTCCGGCTGTATTCGTGAATACAAACAGGAGTTCCAAGTAAAACCACACGATGCCAGGAAAACACCGGAATATCCATCCAGTTTATGCTGTAGACCCTCTAAATGATTCACCCTAGACCCTTTTTGCTTCGCCGCACAGAGTTTTCGAGGCGAAAACCGCCGAGCTTACTCTGTGACCCCGCTCCTTTTTTCTGTTAAACTAGTCGCAGAGCAGGGAACAGAATCACCAGGCGCGGTGTCTAACACACCACGCGCTTTCTCATGCACCGGGTCCCGCAGTCGGCTGGCGGGAAGATGCACCGGATCTGGTTCATGCGCGCAAGCCTGGATAGGTGAAAAGCGGCATGTCGGATTTAGCGCAGACGCTATCCTGGATCCAAGACGAGACGCGACTCGTCACTGAGTTGCAGTCTGGCTCCGATACTGCGTTCGACTGGGTCGTCACCTATTACCACGGCTCTGTCTATAACGTCATTTGCGGTATTCTCGCCGATCGCACCGATGCCGCCGACGTCACCCAGGATGTTTTTCTCAAAGCCTTTCGCGGGATTCATGGTTTCAGGAGCGGCAGTTCGCTGAAGACGTGGCTGTATCGCATCGCGGTGCGCGAGTCGCTCAATCATCGCCGCTGGTGGCATCGGCATTGCCGCAATGAAGTATCCATCGACATTCCTGCCGACGACAGCCATGCGGCCACTGAAATCGAAGACGCCGAAGCGACGCCGTTTGATCAGCTCGCCACGCGCGAAACGCAGCACGCCGTGCGCGCCGCCCTTGCGGAATTGTCAGAGGCTTATCGCAGCGCCGTGATTTTGCGCGACCTCGAAGGCCTTTCATACGAGGAAGTGGCCGAAGTGCTTGAAATTTCTGTCGCTACGGTAAAGACGCGCATTCTCCGCGGTCGCCGCGCCTTGAAGAAATTGCTCGAGCCTCTTCTCCATGCTCCTAACAGAGATTCTGATGTTGCAGCCACGCAGGCCATCTCACCGCGCCACGCGAGTCCGGCCCATCTTCCGGAAACTGCGGTCGCTGAACTTCCAGCCGCGCATTCCTATGTCATGGCAATGAATCGGGCGCGCGGAGGATGCGGCGGAGGATGCGAATGACCTGCCGTGAAATCGGACGTCACCTCCCCGGCTATCTCGACGGTGCCGCCTCCTCGGCAAAACACGCCGGTGTCCGCGCCCATTTGGATTCGTGCGTCGATTGCCGCACCGATCTCGAACGTTACCGCAGGTTGGCTCGCGTACTTGCTGATTCCACCGCGATTGCTCCACCCGCCGATCTTGCCACGCGCATTCGCGTGCAGGCCTCGCGCATCCAGCTGCGCCAGGAAGATCGCCATCGGTTCCGCAGCCGCGCCTGGGTCTTCTTCGAAAACATTTTGCAGCCGTTGGCTGTTCCCGCCACCGGCGGCTTCCTGACGGCCGCGTTTGTTTTTGTGTTTCTCGTTCAAAGCTTGTTCGTTGGAATACCCTTGGGCAACATTCCAAATGACCTCCCCACGGATTTGATCCAGCCGGCGCGTTTGGAAAGCCTCGCGCCGTTTCCGGTGACGGACCTCGTCGGCACCGGCAATTACTCGAGCGCGGAAGTGTTGATGGTGGAAGCGACGCTGAACGCGGAAGGGCAAGTCGCCGGCTACACCATTCTTTCGGGGCCGAATGATCCTCAGGTGCGCCATCAGATCGACCAGGTGCTGATCTTCTCGCGTTTCCGCCCTGAGATGAATTTCGGCCGGCCCACGGCGGGCGGCCGCGTCGTATTGAGCTTCAGTGAAATCCGTGTGCGCGGCTAGCCTAATCTCCCTGGCGGGTAAGTTTGAATTTTCTTGATCGCGACACAAGGGGTCAAAATTCAAACTGCCCTATTACCCTAATCTGCCTTTTCTTGACTCGCTTCGTCCAGCCCGATAAAGTGTGCGTTTCATATCAGTGCCATCCATAAGCAACGGTATCTCCGCGCTCGCGCATCCCAATCCGCGAACGCCCTGATTAGCGAACTTATTAGCGAACTTGTCCCGTGAACTGAGCGCATGACGATTCGAAAACTTTGCCGCCGCTTTTGTGTGCCGGTTTTTCTCGCGGCCGTGCTCTACTTTGGCACGCCCGCGGGCGCGCAAATCCCCGCCCGGCCGCAACCGGTCGTCAGCTCCATCAGCGTCGAAACCAGCCCGCAATTATTCGCCACCATGTGCGCGCTCGATGTTGCCGGTTTCGACGCGAATTCCAATACGCTCGATATTTATCCGGCGCACGCGGCTCTTCGCGCTCGTTTGCTCCAATTGAAAGGCCCTGCCGCCGACGCCATGCGGCAGTTTTACTCCCGGCATCAATTCGGAGATTCCGGCGAAACGCTTTCGCCCTTCCTTTCCTTTGCGCTTGTCGTGGGGCCGCCGCCGCGTTTCCGCTACCTCGTCTCGCACGATGAGATACCTCCCTCGGTTCTTTCCATTGACGGCTTCGGCGAAATTCTCGGCAATCTTTACAAAGAAGCGAATCTCGACCGCGAATGGGCCGCCGTCGAGCCCGAAGTCGACCGCGAAATCGCCCGCCTCACCAGTCCCGTGCGCCAGGTCGTGTTTCAGAGCACGGCGTATCTCCGTGAAATCCAGGCGCCCAGCGACCGGACTTTCACCGTTCTCGTCGAACCGCTGGTTGGCGAGCGCGTCAATTTCCGTAACATTGGCAACCATTACTCGATCATCATCGGTCCAGGCCCTGACTTACCGCTTGGCGATATTCGCCATGCCATTCTTCATTTTTTGCTCGACTCTTTGACGCTCAAATACCAGCAGACCATTTCGACCCGCCGCTCCCTTCTCGACATCGCCACGCACGCGCCTCAGCTTCCCACATCATTCCAGGATGATTTTGTCGGATTGTTCGACGAATGCCTGGTTCGCGCTGTCGAGCTGCGCATGCGCAGACTCCCCGCGGAACAGCTGGAATCAGTGCTCGCCGCAAACGATAAGACCGGCTACATCCTCGTGCGCCCCATCTATCAGCAACTCATCGTTTTTGAGAAGTCCGAGCCGTCGATGTCTCTGTATTTTCCTTCGCTCGTTCAGGGAATCAACGTCGCCACCGAAGAGAAGCGCCTGCGGAACTTTGAATTCGCGCCCGCATCGGAGAAAGTTCAAACCGCGGGCATTTCGGGAGAGAAGGCTGGTGCCGCCCAGACGCCGCTCGATCAGGAATACACGCGTGGCGATCGTCAGATCGCCTTGCAGGACGCCTCCGGCGCCGCCGCGACCTTTCAGAGTATCCTGAACGAGCATCCCAACCAGCCTCGCGCTCTCTATGGACTCGCGCTTGCATCCGTCTTGCAAGGGCAGGGCGAAAAGGCGGAAAATCTATTCGAGCAGATTGTGAGCTTTCCCCCGCCCGGCTCAAGCGCGGCTGCCGCGCCCAGTCCAAATGTTTTAGCGTGGTCGCATGTGTATTTGGGCCGCATCCGCGATTTGCAGGGCGAACGCGAGCCTGCCATAAAGGAGTATCGCGCGGCGCTTGTTGTGAACGGCGCGCCCGAAGCGGCTCGCGTCGCGGCGCATCAGGGTATCGACAAGCCGTATCGCCCCGCGCCAACCGCGCGACGCCAATAATTGCTCGAACCAGGTTTCACCACCGGTCGAACCCATTCGGTTCCCGGAGGGAAGGCATTCTAAATCGGAGGACGAAAGAAAAATGACACACCGAATGGGAATCACGGCTTTAACGCTGGCCGCATGCTCATGCTTCCTTGCCGCGCCTCAAGTCCGCGCGCAAAGCATGGGAGCGCAGCAAGGGACGCAGCAGCAATCGCAGGACCAAAAGCCGTCACTGAAAAATCCGGCTCCGCAGAAGCCCGCGCCGCCCCCGGTCGATCCCAAGGAAGAAGCCGCCTACAAGGCATTTTTCGAGATTAAGCCGGCGGAGCCGGCGGACTACGATGCGCAAATTAAGGCCGGCGAGGACTTCGTGAAAAATTATCCGCAGAGCCGTTACCTCGTGGTCGTGTATTCGCGCCTGACGAACGCCTACTTCGAACGTCATAACCTTGACAAGATGTACGCCGCCGCCGACAAGACTTTGCAACTCAATCCAAACGATCTGAGCGTACTCACTCTTGTGGGATGGGTGATTCCGCGCGGAAATCCCAGCGTGCCCGACTATCCCGCCAAGCTCGGCAAGGCGGAACAATACGAAAAGCATGCGCTCGAACTGCTTGCCACTCTGACGAAACCCGCCGCGCTGACCGATGAGCAGTTCGCGCAGACCAAAGCCAACGCCGTTTCCCAGGCCCACAGCGGACTTGGCCTCGTCTATTTCCGCGAGGGCAAGAACGATCAATCGGCCGCCGAGCTCGATCAAGCCACCCAAGGCAGCCCAAAGCCGGATCCCACCGATTATTTTGTCCTCGGCGTGGTGGATGAAAAGTTGAACAAGTTCGGCGACGCGGCCAAGGCGTTTGATAGCTGCGCGCAGATCACATCTCAACTCCAGGCTCAATGCAAGCAGGGTGCGACCGAGTCGAAGGCTAAGGCTGGAAATCAGCTTCAGCCTCCCAAGCCGTAGATTTTTTCCGTGAAGTGACTTTGCCCATGAACGATGCGGAGCGCTGCGATCTCGAACACAAACTCGGCTACCGGTTCGAGCATATCGAGTGGTTGGAACGGGCGCTCACGCACCGTTCCCACATATTTAATTCTGAGGAACGAAGCAACGAGCGCCTCGAATTTTTGGGCGATAGCGTGCTCGGCCTCGCCGTCAGCCGGGTTTTGGTCGCTCGTTTCCCGGCTTGGGACGAAGGCGGCCTCTCGAAAGCCAGGGCTCGTCTCGTCAGTGCGGTAAGCGCGGAGAACGCCGCAGTTCGCCTCGGTCTCGGAGAGCATCTTCGTCTGGGGCCTGGCGAGGAGAAAACCGGCGGACGCAGAAAGCAGAATCTTCTTGCGGACGCCTATGAAGCAGTGGTCGGCGCGATTTTTCGCGATTCCGGTTTTGAAGCCGCCGCTGCTTTCGTCGAACGCTCCCTGCTCGGCGATGCCTTGTCGGCTGCTGAATTGCTCGCCGATCCGGATCACAAGTCGGCGCTCCAGGAATGGCTCCAAAGCCGCGGACTTCGCCCCGCGGAATACCGCATCGTGCGCGAAACAGGCCCCGAGCACAATAAAACCTTCCACGTCAGCGTTCGCGCAGACGGCCGCGCCTTGGCAGAGGCCGATGGCCACAGCAAGAAATTCGCCGAACAGGCTGCCGCCGCATTAGCCCTCGACTCGCTCCGCGCGGAAGATGCCAATAACGCCGCGCCTGAGCGCGTGCCGGATGTTTCGCGTGGCTGAAGTCGCCGAAACACCGTCGCGGTCCTTCGGAAGCCGGTTCGCGCATGCCGACGGCCCCACGCGCTTTCCAGGCTCGCCCCGCTTGCATCGTTGGTTGAGAATCCTTTTGATTATAATCGTTGCCTGTCTCGCGCTCGATTATGGCCTCTCGCTGTTTCTCGAGTTCGGCTGGTTGCATCACGCGCTCACGCGCCGCGTCGAGGCAGCCTTCGGCCGTCCCGTGGAAGTTTCCCACTACTCCTTCAGCCTGCTCGAAGGCCCGCGACTCGAAGCGGACCGCATCACCGTTGCCGAAGACCCGCGTTTCGGCAATGAATATTTTCTTCGCGCCGACGCGCTCGCGATTGGCCTGCGTTGGGGCGCGCTGCTGCGCGGCCGTCTCGAGTTCGGACCTCTATCACTCACGAGCCCCAGTTTGAATCTCGTCCGTCTTCCGGATGGCGAATGGAATCTCGAATCCTGGTTGCCGCGCCCACGTGGCAATCTCGTCACGGTACCCACTCCGGGCCGCGCTTCAGTCCGTCTGCAGCGCATCGATCTCTCCGGCGGCCGCGTTGACTTCAAGGAAAGTGACGCTAAATTGCCCTTCGCCCTCGCGAACGTTCAGGGCAGCGTCGAGCAAATCTCCCCCGGCACCTGGCGCATTGATTTGCAAGCCCAGCCGTTTCGCGCCGCCGTCGTCGTCCAACAAGCAGGCGTCCTCAGCTTGACGGGACTTGTCGGCGGCACCTCGTCACGCTTGCGCCCCGCATCGTTCGAGCTGAATTGGGCCGACGCATCGCTCTCTGACGTTTTGCGATTGCTTCGCGGAAGTGATTACGGCGTCCGCGGCCTCTTCTCTCTGCAACTCACAGCCAAGACCCTCGGCGAAGATTGGAATTTTTCGTCGCGTGCGCAGTTCCGTCACCTGCATCGGTGGGATTTGCCTCTTCGCCCGGACGATCCTGCCGCGAATCTCAACCTTCAGGCCCATTGGCTTCCTGCCGAGTCCCGTTTCGAATTGACGCAAGCGGTTCTCGAAGCGCCGCGCTCCAATATTCATGCCACCGGCGCCATGAACTGGATTGCCGCGCCCGACGCCATGCACGTTGCCATCAAGAATGCCCAGCTCGATATTGCTTCTGACGCCGTTGGGATGCCCGATGCGTTGGCCTGGTATCGTGCGTTTCATCGCGACGTCGCCGAGCAGCTCGCCCTAACCGGCACGGCAACCATGCACGTCACCCTATCCGGCTGGCCGCCGCGCGTTCAGAAGGGAATTGTCGCTTCCGACGGCATCGAACTCGACGGCGGCAGCGCGCGCGTCCCCATTCGTTTGGAACGCGCATCTTTGCTATTCACGGACGATTCCGTTTCGTTTCCGCCCGCGGTTTTCTCGATCGGTGTTCGCTCCGGCGAGTTCCGCGTGCGCGGTTCCGCCACCCGTGTGCGGAGATGGCGTTCGGCCTGGAAGCTAGACGGCCAGGCCACTGAAGTGCGAGCTCTTTTCGGCGCGGCTGGCGCGCTCGGATTCAGTCTGCCGCCCGGATGGCTGATTGACGGCCCGGCGCAGTTTCATTTGCAGTGGCAGGACGCGACTTCGTCATCGCATTTGTCCGCATCCGCGCCGCCGGCGTCTCCTTCATCGGTCTTTCGCCATCCCCAAGGCACGGTAACGCTAGCGGGCGTCACCGTTCGCGCTCCGTTTCTGAATCACGAAATCACTCATTTGTCGGGAACGCTGAATTTTTCGCCAGGGCACAACTTCAGCGGCGTGAAGGTCCAATTAACCTCAGCCAGCGCTTTCGCCGC
>JBOGNJ010000029.1:0-1011 GCA_050746905.1 Candidatus Acidiferrales bacterium | reverse complement strand
TCGTTCTGGATTTTGGACGATGTGACGCCGCTGCGCGAAGCGTCGGAGCAAGTTCAGAATGCGGCAGCGTACCTGTTCAAGCCGGAGACGGCGTACCGCGTGCGGCCTGGTTCGGACGAGGGCACGCCGCTGCCGGCGGAGATTCCGGCGGGGGAGAATCCTCCTGACGGCGCGATGATTGACTACTACTTGAAAACGGCCGCGGCGGGACCCGTGACGCTCGAGATTTTCGACGGCAACGGGAAACTGGTGCGGCGCTATTCGAGCGGGGAGCGCATGCCGCCGATTAACGAGAAGCAGCTCGATATTCCGGCGGCGTGGGTGCATCCGGCGGAGCCTCTTTCGGGCGCGGCGGGCATGCACCGGTTCGTTTGGGACTTGCATTATCCGGGGGCGGGCGGCGGACGGCGCGGAGGCAATGCCGCGCTGGCCGCGATGTTCGGCTTCGGCGGCGGCCCGTGGGCGGTTCCCGGGAATTACACCGTGAAATTGACGGCGGACGGGCAAAGCTATTCTCAGCCGTTGACGGTGAAGATGGACCCGCGCGTGAAAGTGTCGCAGGCGGATTTGCAGAAGCAGTTGGACCTGGCTCAGCAGGTGCTGGCGCGGACGGCGGAGGTGAACGCGGCTTCGCAACAGGCGGCGGCCCTGCAAAAACGGTTGCAACAGATCGCTCCGCAGATTGCGTCGAGCAAGAAAAAGGAAACGAAACTTGCGGATACGGTGGAGGAACTCGACAAGCGAGTCAGCGCAATTCTGGGCAAGCCTCCCGCCGGGGAATTGGGCGGCACGCCGGAGCCGACGGACCGCACGACCCTGCGATACGTTTCCGGTGCGCTGGGGCAGGTGGAACGCGTGGTGGAGAGCGACGACGCGGCGCCGTCGGCGGATGCGTCGGCCGCGTTTGCGCAGGACGATCAAATCGCGCAAGCGGCGCTGGCAAAATGGGAAGCGATTGTGTCCACCGATTCGCCCGCGTTGAATAAGGAGCTGCATCGCGCGAAGATCGAG
>JBOGNJ010000028.1:0-36453 GCA_050746905.1 Candidatus Acidiferrales bacterium | reverse complement strand
GGCCGATCCCGCTCTGCCGCTGATCGACCTGAAGACCCAAGCGGTCGAGACGGCCGAAGCGCTATCGCAGGAACGTCTTTTTGCGCGACTCACCTCCGTCTTCGGACTGCTCGCGCTCCTCCTCGCCATGATCGGCCTTTACGGCACCATGGCTTATTCCGTCACGCGCAAAACGCATGAAATCGGCATTCGCATGGCTCTTGGCGCTAAGCCCGTCGATGTTCTCCGCATGGTCATTCGTCAGGGGATCATGCTCACTCTGACCGGCGTCGCGATTGGCGTGATTGCCGCGCTCGGCGTCACGCGGCTTATATCGAGCATGATCTACGGCGTGACGGCGACTGACCCGCTGACGTTTGTCAGCGTGGCGATTGTCCTCGTGGCTGTCGCGCTTGCGGCGTGTTACATTCCGGCGCGGCGCGCCATGCGCGTGGACCCCATGGTCGCTCTCCGCTATGAATAACGTCGCGCCCATCACAACTGCCGGGGCGGCTTCGCGGGCCGCGTTCTTGCTGTTTTGTTCTCGACTCTCGACTATGGACTGTTAACTCCTCCCGAGGTGAAGCATGAACATGCTGTTGCAGGACCTACGTTATGGTTTGCGCATGCTGGCGAAATCGCCCGGCTTCACGGCTATCGCGATTCTCACTCTCGCGCTCGGCATCGGCGCCAACACCGCGATTTTTTCGTTCACTGACCAGGTGCTGCTGCGCACGCTGCCCGTGCCTTACCCGCAGCAGCTCGTGGTGCTGCGCTCGCCGGGGCCAAATCACGGCCGCACATGGAGCGATGGCGATGGCGCCGCTTCGTTTTCTTATCCGCTGTACAAAGATTTGCGCGACCGCACATCTGTCTTCTACGGGCTGCTTGCATGTTTCCCGGTGGATTTGAATGTTTCGGGAGGCGGCGCCACGGAAACCGCGCACGGCGAACTGGTGAGCGGGAATTTTTTCCAGACGCTGGAAGTGAGTCCGGCGCTTGGACGTGTGTTTATGGCCGGCGATGAAACCGCGCCGGGCGCGAATCCTGTTGCCGTGCTGAGTTACGGCTACTGGTCGAGGCAATTCGGCGCGAATCCGTCAATCTTGAACAAGCCGCTCACCGTGAATGGTGTTGTGTTGACCGTCGTAGGCGTCGCACGCGCGGGATTCGAGGGTGTGCAGGTCGGCGCGATACCGGATATTTACATCCCGCTTACGATGAAAGAGCAGATTTCGCCCAATGATCAACTCAAGCTCTCGAACCGCACGGATCATTGGCTCGCGATTCTTGGCCGGCTGAAACCGGGAGTGACACGAGAGAAAGCGCAGGCGGCGCTGCAGCCGCTTTACAGGCCCCTTCTCGAAGAAGATGCGAAACTGCTGAAAATGAATCCCTCCGGCGCCCATTTCAAGCAGTATCTTGCCAAACCGCTGCAACTGACGGACGGTTCGCAAGGCCGGTTAATTTTGCAGCGCGACGCGAAACAGCCGCTCTTAATTCTGACGGGCATGGTCGGGCTGGTGCTGCTGATCGCCTGCGCGAATCTGGCAAGCCTGCTGGTGGCGCGCGGAGAAGCTCGCCGGCGCGAAATTGCCGTTCGGCTCGCGTTGGGAGCGGGCCGCTGGAGGCTGGTGCGGCAACTGCTCACGGAAAGTTTGCTGATCGCGATTGCCGGCGGCGCGGCGGGGCTCGCCATTGCGTCGTGGTGCTTGAACACGATGGTCAGCTCGATTCCTGTGGGAACTGGCATGGCGGGAATTCAAAGCACGCTTGATCCCCGTGTGCTCTGGTTTGCGGCGGCGGTGACGCTCGTAACCAGCCTGCTTTTTGGATTGGCACCGGCGCTGCGGGCAACGCGCGTGAATTTGCAAACCACGCTGAAGGACCAGGGCTCGAGCGTGTCTGAGGGCCGCTCGAATGTGCGTCTGCGCAAAGTCCTGATCGTCGCGCAAGTGGCGCTGACGGCCGTGCTCCTGGTAGGTGCGGGCCTTCTGGCCCGTACTCTGGCGAATTTGGAAAGCGTGAACTTGGGCGTAAGAACGGAAAACGTTCTGCAATTCACTGTCGAGCCGGGGTTGAATGGCGATTCGCCTACGCAGACGATCACGTTTGCGGACCGCGCCCGCCAGGAAATTGCCGCGTTGCCCGGGGTGCGCTCGGTCAGCGCATCCTATCTGTCCATCTTTTCAGGCAGCGATTCATCCTCTAACATCACGCCGGAAGGCTACGCAATTCATCCCGAAGAAGACACTAACGTGATGACGAATTCAGTCGGCCCGAATTATTTTTCGACCATGGGCATTCCGCTTCTCGCCGGGCGCGAGTTCACCGAAGCCGATACGGCGAAGAGTCAAAAAGTGGCCATCATCAACGAAAAACTGGCGCAGCGATTCTTTGCGGGACGCAATCCCATCGGAATGCACATCGCGTTCGGCGCGGGAAACAGCGTTCACCCTGACATGGAAATTGTCGGCATAGTGAAAAACAGCAAGTGGGACGACGCGCGGGACAAAATTTCACCATTTCTCTACACCCCATACGCGCAATTCCCGCAGCTCAGTTTCCTGACATTCTACGTGCGCACGGAGCGCGACCCGGCGGCAATGGCAGCGACCGTGCATGCTCGTATCGCGCAGCTCGATTCGAATTTGCCGATCAAGGGCATGAAGACGCTGCCGGCGCAGATTGGCGAAACGATGTTCAGCGACCGCCTCGTGGCGATTCTGTCTATTTCCCTCGCACTCCTGGCCGCATTGCTTGCGGCGCTGGGGCTCTACGGCGTTTTGTCGTATGTAGTCGCGCGGCGCACGCGGGAAATTGGAATCCGCATGGCGTTGGGAGGGCAGCGAAGCGACATTTTGCGCCTGGTCTTGGGGCAGGGCGCGCAACTCACGGTGATTGGCGCAGTGGTGGGCATCGTGGCGGCGCTGGCGCTGGCGCGGCTGATGTCGAGTGCACTTTTCGGTGTAAGCGCAAATGATCCGCTCACATTTATTGCTGTCGCCGTTCTGCTCGTGATCGTGTCGGGCGCGGCCTGTTACATCCCCGCACGACGAGCAGTACGCGTGAATCCGATTGTCGCCTTGCGCTACGAATAAAATTCCGCGGATTTCCCCTGCTCTGCGGTTGCTCTCGGTCCATCTGCTACAATAATCGCGTATGTCTGTGGAACGCGAAACGCTCGAAGCCGACGTACTCATCGTTGGCGCTGGGCCCGCCGGACTTGCCTGTGCGCTGCATCTCTCTCGCCTGATCGCGCAGCATAACGCTGCGGGGCGCACGCCGCAACTTTCTTCCGACAACGTTTACGTTCTGGAAAAGGCGCGCGAACTGGGCGCGCATCAGCTTTCCGGCGCAATCATGGACCCGTGCGCGCTGCGCGAGCTTGTGCCGGATTTTGATAAATCCGCGCCGCTCGATACGCCCGTTACCGGCGACGCCGTTTATTTTTTTACGCAAAGCCGCGAATGGAAACTGCCCATCACTCCGCCGCCGTTCAAGAATCATGGCAACTACGTCGTCTCGCTCAGCAAGCTGGTGAAATGGCTTGGCGGCCTGGTTGAAAAGGCTGGCGTGAACGTTTTCACGCAATTCGCCGGCGCGTCCCTGATCTACGAAGGCGACCGTGTCGCCGGCGTGATTACGGGGGACAAGGGCGTCGACAAGAATGGCAAGCCCAAGGACAACTTCACGCCCGGATATGAACTGCGCTCGAAAATCACCGTCCTCGCTGAAGGCCCGCGCGGTTCTCTGACGAAGGAACTGGTCAATCATCTGCATCTCGACGGCGTGAATCCGCAGTCCTACGGCATCGGCATCAAGGAATTGTGGGACGTGCAGCGGGGAAAAATCGAGACGGGCTTCGTCGCGCATACGGCGGGCTGGCCGCTCGATTCGCATAAATACGGCGGCGGTTGGATCTACGGAATGCGCGACAGTCGCGTTTCTCTTGGCATGGTTATCGCGCTCGAATACAAAGATTCGCTATTCGATCCGCATGAAACGTTTCAGAAATTCAAGACGCATCCGTACATCCGGCGGATTTTAGACGGCGGGAAGTTGGTGCGCTATGGCGCGAAGACGGTTCCCTATGGCGGCTGGTATTCGATGCCGCGAAATTATTTCGATGGAGGCCTGATCATCGGCGATTCGGCGAGCCTGCTGAATTCACAGCGCCTCAAGGGCATCCATATCGCGATCAAGAGCGGGATGCTGGCCGCGGAAACGATTTACCAGGCGCTCGCCGCGGGCGACACTTCGTCGAGAACGCTGAGCGCATTTCAGAAGAAAATCGAGGCGAGCTGGATCAAGCCGGAACTTTGGGCGGTCCGCAATTTCCACCAGGGATTCCACAAAGGTCTGTGGCGTGGCGCTATTAACGCGGGCTTGCAATTCATCACTGGCGGGCGCGGCCTTGTCGATCCCATGCGTGCGCGCGCCGGTTACGAAGATTTCGAGAAACTCGGGCGGCCGCTCGAACTGGTAGACCAATCCGCGCGATTCAAAGGCGACGGCACGCTCACATTTGACCGCCTCACCGACGTCTATCATTCCGGCACGCGTCACGAAGAAGATCAGCCGTGCCATCTGGTGGTCGCGGACCTGAATATTTGCGCGGACCGCTGCGTGCGCGAGTACGGCAATCCTTGCCAGTATTATTGTCCTGCTGCCGTGTATGAAATGGTTCTCGAAAAAGGAAAGCCGCGACTGAAAATCAGCGCCTCGAATTGCGTCCACTGCAAGACGTGCGACATTGCCGACCCGTATCAAATCGTGAATTGGATCCCGCCCGAGGGCGGTGGCGGTCCGAATTACGAAGGCATGTGACGCCGGCTACGGTCGCGCCGGACCCGCTAACTGCATCCTTCGCCTACGCAATCCGTCTTTTTGGGTGCTCCCGTAAAAAAGTCGCGAAGTTTCGTCCAGAAGCTTTTCTTTGTGGTGCGTTTGCTGGATTGTTGTTTCAGCGCCGCTGTCTGGCGTTGCTGTGCGGCGATGCTGGCTGATTTCTTGCCTCCAGCCGGCTCCGCAACCGTACCGTGAAATATCCACTCGGGTTCTACCCGCTCTTCTTTTGCGAGCATTAGCATTGCGACGCTGAGCGGTTCAGAGGATTCAGTCGCGCTGCTCGCGTCGTAACCAATCGGGGGCAAATCAATTTTTGTGACAGGCTGCTTGGCGGGCGGCAGAGAAGAGATCGCGGCGTGCGACGTGGCCTCTTCTATCGCCCGGTCCGTCTTTGCGATTGCACGTTGGGCGGGCGTTGAGATTTGTGAAGCCGCGGAATCGGCATCCGTTGGAAGTGAAACTTTACGTATACTTTCTGGCAATAGCTCAGGTCGGCGTGGCGAGAATTTTTGCGCGGCTTGTCCTGTTGTGACAACTTTGTTTGGCAGTCCAGACGCTTGCGCGCTAGACTCGTCGAAATCACATTGACAGTTTCCTGAGGTGGACCGCGCCGCTTCCAAAGACGTCCCCTGCAACAGGATTTCACTCGGTTGGGGCACCACCAGCGTTTCGCCGCTCAATTGCGTCTGCACTTGCACGGCGCCATGCGAAGCGACAATGCACATCGCGCCCGTGTTCATCAGTCCAACCGTCGCTTCGCGCGGCTGATTTCCGATGGCCATCGGCGTCGCAACAATCAGCGGGGTGTAAATCATGATGGGACGCGATGCGTCGAACTTCACATGCACGCGTCCAAAGCTCAAGGCAACGGTGAGCGCTTCGCCCGACGCCAGCACGCTGAATTTTGCAGGGCCGCAAATTTCGAGCTCGCCCCCGCCCACGAATTCCACGCGCGCCTTGCCCGCATGCACGATGATGGCGCTGCCTCCGCCAAATGTGATGGCACGGGAAGAATTTCCCTGGACGATGTGCGACGGTCCGAGCACCGAAATATCTTCACCGGCTATTTCTCCCAGAATTGGCATGGTAGCTTGCGCGCCCGCAGTCGCCGCAAAGATCCCGCATGCAAGCAACACCGCCGCACTGAACGCGCCAAGCTGTTTGAGGCAAGAAATATTCATCGAAATTCACAAAGCCGCCAGCGCAGGAATCGTCCCACGCTGACGATTGCTATACTATACGCCGATGAGCGAGCCAGCCGCGCCGGAACTCGATCCGCGCCATACGCCGGCCGAGGAGCCGGTCAATATTCATTACGACACGCGATTGCCGAAGCTCTCGCGCTGGCGGCGCATCCAAATTCCCATTATCGCTTGGGCCGTTTACTTCATCATTCGCGTGATTGGCCCCACGATGCGATTCGAAGTCCTGGGCTGGCAGCATGCGCAGCGCGCGTACGATCGCGGCGAGTGCCTGATCGGCACATTCTGGCATCGCTCGATCTTTTCCGCCATCTGGTGGTGGCGCAATCGCGGCACTGTGGTAATGAATACCACGAACTTTGATGGCCAATGGACGCGCCGGGTTATCGAGCGTCTTGGATTCGGCACGGCGCAAGGCAGCTCTTCGCGTGGCGGCCTAAAAGGCCTGGTCGTGATGGCGCGGCGTCTGGAAGAAGGGCACGACGTGGCATTCACCATCGACGGTCCGCGCGGCCCGCGCTACGTCGCGAAACCGGGGCCTGTGATGCTCGCGCGCAAGACCGGCCAGCCGGTTTTCATGTTCCACATTGCGCTCGAACGTGCGTTTACACTGGGAAAATCCTGGGACCTGTTTCAGATTCCGCGCCTTTTTTCCCGTGCTGTTATGGTGATCGCGCCGCTCATTTATGTTGCGCCGGATGCCTCCCGCGAATTGATGGAACAAAAACATGCTGAGATGCAAGCGTCGCTCGAACGCGTCCGGGATATCGCCGAGTCTTGGTTCAGTCTGAGCGAAACGGAACGCACCCGCATTCGTGAGGAATGGAACGCATAAACTCACGCCGCGGACCCGCGCGGTACGAGCCGATCCTGCCAGCGGAGTAACGATCGCGCTGCGCAATGCGGCGGGCGCCTATTCAGTCCGGCGCCGCAGTCTTCCGCGCAGTCGCGGTGCGGGAGGGAGGCCAGGTCCAAAAGCTGGGCCAGGATATTCGAACACCACTCATGCCCGATTTGCGCAGCTCGTCGGCATAGAGGCCTACGCTTTTCAGGTCGGAGAGCGCCACCTGTCCACCGGGCTTGAGCACACGCACGATTTCGCGAATCGCTTCGCGGCGTCCTTCGTGGCTCGAAATGTTGTGAATGGCAAAGTGGGCGACCGCTGCGTCGAAAGTCGAGTCGGCGAAGGGTAATTTGCGCATATCGCCGTTATGTACATCCACGCGATCCGTCACGCCCTCGATTTCGGCATTCCTCAGCGTCGCCTCTCGCGAATTATTCGACAGATCCACCTGAGACCACAAATCAACACCGACGGCGCGCCCACGGGGCAGCAGCTTAGCCGCGCCGATGAGAAGCAATCCGCGGCCGCAACCCACGTCGAGCACTGTTTCATCGCCGCGCAGGTGCAACTGGCGAAGCAAGCGGTCACGCACGCGAAATTTTCCAATGTAACTGCTGGCCACGCACATCGTTGCGCCGATCAGGCAGCCAATACCGACGTTGCGAAGCGCGAACCCGATCGAGAGCAGGCCGTCAAGCCCTCGCCGTTTCGCCCAAGGAATAAGGCAGAATCCGAGAATGGCGGCCGCGCCGCCGCCGAAAAGAAAGCCGCGCACCATGCCCGGCGCATCAAGCCCGTAATCAGCAGTTTGTCTCGCCATACGCAAGGTTATTTACGCGGATGCATGGGAAATGTTTCGTCTCAGGCGATTTGCTTCCATCGCGCGAACATTTCATCAGTCTGACGAATTGTTTCGTCGAGCGTCCCGGAACAATCGATCGCGTCATCGGCCAGCCGGCGCTTTTCTTCCATCGGCATTTGCGACGCGATGCGCCGCTCAGCCTGTTCGGCTGTGAATCCGCGGCCGATCAATCGCTCGCGCTGTTGTTCTGGCCGGCACCATGCCACGGCCAGCCGGTCGAAAGTCTTGTAATATCCGGTTTCAACGTGCAGCGCCGCAACCACCACCGCGAAGCGCGTTTCGCCGGTTCGCTTCAGCTCCTGCAGCCTGCGTGCGATTTCCTTCAGCACGTGCGGATGTAGGATCGCGTTTAGGCGTTCGATTTTCTCGGGATATCCAAAAACGATTTCGCCCAGCTTCGCGCGATCGATTTTGCCGCTTGTGTCGAGAATTCCAGCGCCGAATTCACGGACCACTTCCCCGGACACTGGGTTTTCTGCCTTCAGAAGTTCGTGCGCAAGTAAATCGGCTTCGATGATGGCGCAGCCGCGTTCCTGCAGCAGCCTCGCGACCGTGGACTTTCCACTGGCGATTCCTCCGGTAAGGCCTACGGTTAACATTTGCCGGGGATCAGCGGCGTGACGCAACTGTTTCCGGCGTCCGCAATCCGCGGCGCTGCCGCGCGGCCTTCACCGTGTTACTCATGAGCATTGCAATTGTCAGCGGGCCCACCCCGCCAGGCACGGGCGTCATCGCGCCAGCGACTTCCGCCACGTCCGGATGTACATCGCCGACCACCGCTGTACCGGACTTCCGGAATTTCTCAAGCCGCTCAGGCAAATGGGCGAAGATTTTTTCAGCCAGCCGTGCGTCCGTGATGCGCGTGACGCCAACATCGATTACTGTCGCGCCCGGGCGAATATCATCCCGCGCAATCAGCGCCGGATGTCCGGCGGCGGCAATCACAATGTCGGCAGCGCTTGTGAACTGTCGTAAATGGCGCGTTTTCGAGTGGCACACGGTGACCGTCGCGTCGGCGTGCATCAGCAGCAGCGCCATGGGCTTTCCCACGATGTTGCTGCGGCCCACCACCACTGCGTCAGCGCCTTCCACCGCGATTCCGTTTCGCCGCAGGATTTCCATCACGCCCAGCGGCGTGCACGCCACCATGCTCGGGCGCTCCTCGATCAGTTTCCCGATGTTCATCGGATGAAATCCGTCGACGTCTTTCGCCGGGTCGACTGCTTCCAGAATTTTTTTCGTCGCGATTTGCGGTGGCAGCGGCAATTGCACCAGGATTCCGTCCACGTCGTCCCGCGCATTTAACTCGTGCACAATCGCGAGCAATTCCGTGGTCGTCGTGCTTGCCGGCGGCGTCAGGTGTACGTTGCCCAGCCCCAGTTGCTCGCACGCGGCGATTTTACTGCGCACATAGATTCTCGACGCGGGATCGTCGCCCACGAGCACCGCGGCAAGCCCCGGCCGGATTCCCATCCCCGCCAATTCGGCGATTTCCAGTTTCAATTCTCCGTAAATCTGATCGCGAATCGGGTTCCCACTCAATATGCGTGCCTGCAAAATTCGCTCCTTTGCGAATCAAATCATCGCGAAATGCCATCATAACATACGCGCTTGCGGCACAACTCGGCGCGGACATGGACGCTTCTTCCCCCTACAGTCCGCAGTTTGATTTCGCGGCGGCAATTTCACTGTCTGCCGCTACAATGGGAAGAGATGCGGGGTCATACGGATGTTTTTTGAAGGCAACGAACGGAAAGAGCACGAACAGGAAATGGCGCGCGCGGGGCGCTTACCGCCCGGCCAGTCGCTGACGCTCAAATGGCCCGTGCTGCACTATGGCTCCGTGCCGCGCTTCGATCCCGCGACCTGGGACTTCCGCATCGAGGGGCTCGTCGATAAGCCCGTCCGCCTGACGTGGGAGGAATTCAATCGCCTACCGATGAAAGAAGTCACCGCCGACATGCACTGCGTGACGCGCTGGAGCCGGTTTGACGTTCGCTGGGAAGGCGTGCCGTTTACTGAGGTGATGAAACTTGTGACGGTGAAGCCCGAAGCGCGCTACGTGATGGTGCATGCGGAGCAGGGCTACACCGCAAATGTGCCGCTTGAGGATTTGGCGCGGCCGACAACTCTTTTCGCGCTGCGCCACAATGGCGAGCCGCTTCCGGCGGAACATGGGTATCCCGTGCGGCTGGTCGTCCCGCAGCTTTACGCCTGGAAAAGCGTGAAGTGGGTTCGCGGCATCGAGTTTTTGCCGCAAGACGCGCCGGGTTTCTGGGAGCAGAATGGCTACCACATGTACGGCGATCCGTTTCGCGAGCAGCGCTTCGACAGCGACCCATAGCGGTTGAGCTACACAATCTGAAAACCGCCAACTACATAATTGACTGAACACCACAAGATCATGCCAAGTTTGTGCCAAAAAGATGGGGTGGTGTTCCGCATACTTCGTCCAGCGTGCTTAACGCTTTCCCAGTTCCTTCGCGTCACGGGCGTCTTTCCTCAATTTCTTGAGTTCCTTTCTTGAGAGCGCCCACTCTTTACCGGCTGGGTCCCACACGTACAGTTTCTTCACGTTATCGCTGGCCGGTTTCAAGTTATCTTCTAGTTCTGTCATTTCGGCGTGCGATTCGCCTTCTTGCAGCATTTTCGGCAGATTTTGTCCGACGATGAAGAACGCGGAGCCTTCGGGTTCGCGCTTATGATACTTACCACCCCAGCCCTGCCACATGACTGGACGTCGGCCAACGTTGACCACAGTCATGACCACAAACAGTTTTTCAGTGGCTCGCACAGGCAGATTTGGCGCGACAGCGAAATACTTCCCGTCGGGCCCAAGGGCAATTCTGCGCACCTTCGCGGAAATTTGCAGCTTAGCGCGGTCGAGCAAATCCCGATAAAGGGTCCAGCCCAAGCCGAACGTGGCGAGAACCGCTCCCCACGCTGCCAAGAATCTCGTCAGATTGTCTGGCGGTGCCTGCATCGCAGCTATACGCGGATTTTAACACGCTCCTGGCTCCCGGGAGCCGGAGCGCCGCTATGAGACTGGTCGAAAGTTTCAATACCTAGTTGCTCAGAACAAGTTTCAAGGCATTGAAAGATTGGTCAAAAACAAAAATGCCCCGGAGAAAAATCGCTTCACCGGGGCGTTTGAATCTGCTCTTTCCGACCTTCGACTAAGAACTATCAACTAATAAATATCGTACTGCTCCCAATGCAGCGTTGGATCGGCCTGAATGATGACGCTCTTCTTGGTCACTTGTTCGAGCTCATCCATCAGCGAAGATTCGCGCGTCTTAAGGGCCTTGGCAATTTCCGGATGGACGCGGAGGGTCAAGCTGGCCGCGTCGAGTTCCGGCGCCATTTTGCGCGCTTCGGATTGAATTTCGTAGCAAAGAGTCGGAATCGACTTCACCATGCCCGAGCCTGTGCAATACGGGCAGGGCTGGCAAAGCGTGCGCTCGAGCGCTTGCTTGGTGCGCTTGCGGGTAATGGCGACCAAGCCGAATTCGTTGAACCGCAGCACTTTTGAGGGTGCCCTATCCGCCTTCAATGCTTCTTCGAGCGCGGCCATCACCTTCTCGCGGTTCCGCCGCTCTTCCATGTCGATGAAGTCGACGATGATGATTCCGCCCAGGTCGCGCAACCGTATCTGCCGGACGATTTCCTTGACGGCCTCGACGTTCGTGCGCACGATCGTGTCTTCCAGCCGATTCGAGCCGCGCCCGACGAATTTGCCTGTGTTCACGTCGATGGCCACCAGGGCTTCCGTATGGTTGATGACGATGTACCCGCCGGACTTCAGCCAGACTTTCGGACGCAAGCCCTTGTCGATTTCCTGCTGGATGCCGAATTCCTCGAAGATCGGCATGGATTTCGTGAATAGCTTTACGCGATTCGCGAGCTGCGGTTGGAAGCGGCTGACGAATTCCAGTACTTTCGTGTACTCCTCTTCGGAATCCACCCAGATCGCCGTGTAATCGGAACTCAAGTAGTCGCGCAAAATCCGCTCGACCAGGTTCAAGTCGCGGTGCAACAGCGACGGAGCCTTTCTTTGCTCCCCACGCTCTCTGATTTCGGCCCACGTTTTTGTCAAAAAGTGAACGTCGGCGCGAACTTCGTCCGGAGATGCGGCCGCCGCTGCGGTACGCACGATGAACCCGCCGCCCGCCGCGCCTTTCGCTTCCGTCACCAGATGCCGGAGGCGTGAGCGCTCTTCCGCCGACGCGATTTTTCGCGAAACGCCGGTGTGATCGAGCGTGGGCATGTAAACCAGAAAGCGTCCCGGCAGGGCCACGTGGCTGGTGATGCGCGCGCCTTTCTTGCCCAGAGGCTCCTTCGCGATTTGCACGATGATTTCCTGTCCGGCTTTCAGCAAATCAGAGATGAGTTGCGCGCGCTTCGGTTGAGCTCGGTGATGCCCGCCGCGAAACGGCTTGCGCCCGCGGCCACGGTCACGATCCCTGCCGCCGCGCCGTGCCGGCCGCTGCATTCGCGCGCGAAAGTCTCCGCTAACGCGGGCTTGCATTGGCTGCGCCTGCGTGTCATTTCCTTCTGCATCCGTCGTTGCTGGGCCAACCGCCTCTTGGCTCTCTCCTAATTCAATGGCTTCCGCCGCGGCTTCCGCGTCCGCCTCGCTCACTTCGGTGCCGGCCCTGTGCCCTTGGGACTCGTCGTCGTCACTGGTCGCGTTTCCGCCATTCCCTTCCGTTTCATCGGCGTCGTCTTGCTCTTCTCCAATATTTTGTTCCGCGCCCTCTTCCATCGAGCCGTTCTGATTTTCTCCGTGATATTCCAGGATGGTCGATTCGGCCGCATGCGATTCTTCCGCGTCGCGTTCCGCTTCTTCCTGTTGCGCTTCGGCGACTTGCTCGGCAAGCGCGGTCGCTTCCTCTTCCGTCAGTTCCGCGGAGTGATGTTCTCCTGACGATTCGCCAAAAGTGGATGGCGTTTCGCGTGGTTTTATTGCCGCGGGATCCGCACTCTCTTCCGGCGTTTCCCGATTGAACAATTCCCGCTCGTCCGTTTCTGCTGGTGCCGCCGAAAACACTGTGCCCGGCGCTTCGTGGCTCGCAGCCTCCTGCGACTTCGCTTTGGAGAGAGATTCTCCCGGCAGTGGCTCGAGGCTGGTCGCCCATCCTGTTTGCGCCGAACCGGCGGCTTCTTCCCGTTCGTGTCCGCGTTCATAGCGAGCGTGCCGCTGATGACCACGATCTCCACCAAACCGGCGTCCGCGATCCCGTTCCCCGCCGCGCGAAAATCTGGGCGCGTATGCCGGACGGGTTTGTTCGCCGCGTGTTTCCGAACCAGTTTCCTCGGTGGATCGGCTTTCGGGAGTGTGCGTCTCTGCTGAGCCCGATGCGTCCGGAACCGCTTCCGTTTTTCTCTCCCCGCTGGTTTCCGGCGCACTCGGCGCTTCGGCGAATGAGTTTCCCGGCTCGAATTGCGGTTCCACGCGTGGCTCAGCACCAGGCTCGCTTGCTGACGTCGCTTTCAATGCGGACAACGACTCGCCGGGCAAAAGCACTGACTCAAACGGTTCGGTAGGCCCTTGTTGCTCGGGTGGCTCGTACGGTCGGTGCGAGGCATATTTCGACGCGGGCAATTCGCGGCCATGGCGTCCCGGACCGCCGCGCCCACGATCGCGCCCGCCGTCACTATGTCCGCCGGGGCGTCCGCGACCACCACGCCCGCGGTCTCTTCCGCCGCCGCCGCGCCCAAATCCGCCGCGATTCTCGCGCGGCCTGCCTTCATATCCGGACCCTCCGCGGAAGTTCTCGCGACGTGGCGCTGGCGCGTTCCCCTCCCCGGCAGTAGCCTCAGAAGCGGCGTTTCCAATGCTGATTGTTTCCCCGGGCAGCAGGGCCACGTCCGCCGGCTCAACGGCTCCTTGCTCAGCGCCCGCCGGCGTGAACACCTGCCCGCCCTGATCCTCCATTTTTTGGACTTTTTCCTCGACCGTGTGGACGATATGGTCGAATTCCTCGAGCTCCTGGAGAAAATCAGTTACGTAGAGGAAAGCGTCGCTATCGAGGCCTATGTCCACAAACGACGATTGCATGCCGGGAAGCACGCGCGTGACACGGCCCTTGTAGATACTGCCAACTAACGCAAATTCTTTTTCGCGCTCGACATATATTTCACACAGTTGCCCATCTTCGAGTATCGCGACCCGCGTCTCGTGCGGGTTCGCGGACACCACCATCTCCTTCGTCATGAGAACTCCTCAGGGAGCATCGGCGCTCGGTCGTACGGTGCGTGCTTGCACGCGAGTGTCCCGGCTCTGCCGGGGCGGTCCGGAGGGATCCTTGCCTTTCATCAACACGTTCCCTCATCCGATGCGTTCCTCACTCCCCCATATAATGTCCGGCGCGCAGCGCGCTGCCGGAGTACCAATTTCCTCTGCGCTCAGTTGACGAACCGCTTGGTCCGCACGTTCATCACCATGCCCAGAGCCAAAAATCCGAATATCGTTACCGATCCTCCATAGCTCATGAATGGCAGAGGTATGCCGGTCACCGGCATGTACCCTATCACCATCCCGGCATTCACGACTACGTGAAATGCAAGAATTGCCGCCACGCCCATCACCAGGTACATTCCTGCCCGGTCTTTCGCCTTCTGCGCGTTGTCCACTAATCGCAACAACAGCGCCAAATACAGCAGCATGCAGATCAGCACGCCGAAGAATCCCTGCTCCTCTGCCAGCGCCGCCAAAATGAAGTCGGAGTACCGCACCGGTACGAAGCCCAGCTGATTCTGGGTACCCTTGCCAAACCCTTTGCCCCAAAAGCCCCCGGAGCCTACCGCGATTTCCGATTGCAGTATCTGGTAGCCGGCACCACGAGGGCTTTGTTCGGGGTGCACAAACGTCGCCAGGCGTTGCTTCTGGTATGGCTTAAGGAAGTGTCCGTTCCATCCAACCACGGCAACGAGAGCCCCTAGCGCAAGTATGGCTACGGCGTGCTTCCAATCAATCCCCGCTAGGAAGGCCCCGACAATCGCCACTGGGATCAGCACCATCGCCGTCCCCAAATCTGGCTGAAGCAGTATCAATCCAGCAGGAACACCCACCAGCAACCCAATCTTAGCCAAATCCGCAAGAGCCAACCGCTCGGTCCGCACTTCACTGAAGTAGCGTGCCAGCACAATGATTATAATCAACTTCACCAACTCTGACACCTGTAAAACAACGCCTCCCACCACGATCCACCGCCGCGCCCCGAATCGTGTGTGCCCCACGGCAAGCACCAGCAAAAGAGCCGAGAGACCTACCAGATAAAGCAGCGGGGACTGATCGAGCATCGCGTTGTAGTCGATCCGCGACAGAATCAACATCCCGCTCAGGCCGATCCCAATCCATGTCAATTGCTTCCATTGCATTCCGTGGAGCGCCGAGCCATGTGTTGAGGAATAAATCTCCAGCAGCCCCACCAGGCATATCGTCATGACGATGGCCAGCAGCCACCAGTCAAATTCGAATGCATGTGAGCGTTCTCTCATTGTCCTTGCGGAACTACTTTGACGGCCTGCGTTGTGGCCGCCCGGATTTTTGGCGCTGATTTTGCCGCCAGCAGTTCCTGAATCGGCCGCCCGAGCTTCTTTTGGAAGTAGGCCTCCACGAATCGTCCAGCGAGGGGCGCTGCCGCTCCGCCGGCCTCGAGATGTGTGTCCTGCACCAGGACTACGACTGCAATTTCAGGATTCCGTTTCGGAGCAAATCCCACGAACCATGTGTTGTAGCCGAACCGGTGGCGCTCCGATACGGCGATGCGCCGGAGGGCCTTGGCGCTGATCACTTGTGCCGTGCCGGTCTTGCCGCAGAATTCGATATTTTGCAAATTCGCTTTTTTGAGTTCTGCGAGGGCGAATGTGCCGGTGCCGCCTTCATTTACTACGCCATACATTCCATCCGTGACCTGCTCGACGGTGTTTTCAGAAAGGGGAAAGCGCGTGACCTTCACCGGACCGAAATCCTTTAGCAAATGCGGCTGATAGAAAACGCCTCCTGATGCGATTCCAGCAATCGTGCGTACAAGCTGTATCGGCGTTACCTCAGTCGCGCCCTGCCCAATGGCCACGGAAATCGTTGAGCCGGGGTACCACTTATGATGGTAGACACGTTCAACCCATTCCGACGACGGCACAAGTCCCGGCTCTTCGCCGGGCAGATCAATTCCTGTTCTCTTCCCCAAACCGAAAGCCGTCGCATAGTAGGCAATTCTGTCGATACCCAACCGCTGGCCCACATTGTAGAAAAAGACGTCGCAAGAGTGCACGATTGCTTTGTGGAGGCCAACTTCACCATGGCCCTTGGGATCCCAGTCATGACGCACAGTACCGTAGAACACTGCATAACCCGGGCAGAACACGTGAAAATCCGGCGGCGGAACACCCGATTCGAGCATCGCGGCCGACTCCAGAATTTTGAACACCGAACCCGGAGCCAATTGCGCTTGAATCGCGCGATCCAACAAGGGCTTATCGGGATTGTCATTCAGAGTTCGCCACTCAGCGCCCGAAATCCGAACTGAAAAATCATTTGGGTCAAAGGCCGGGTGGCTGGCCATGGCCAGGATCTCGCCGTTTTGCGGGTTAAGAGCCACGATGGAGCCGATTTTGCCGGCTAGCTCCTGCTCGGCGACGGCTTGCAAGTCGTAGTCGATGGTTAATTGAATTGGCTTTCCGGGAATCGGTTCCGTGTCGTCAAGTGTCCGCACCGGTTTTCCCACGCTGTTGACGATCACGCGGCGCATCCCGTCCGTTCCCGTCAGCGTATCGTTGTATTCGCGCTCCAGCCCCGCCTTGCCCACGATGTCTCCCGGCTTGTAGCGGTCGCCGGCTTGTTGCTCCAATTGCTGCGGTGACACTTCTCCCACGTACCCGATCACGTGCGCCAGGAAATCGTCCGGCGGATATTTCCGCCTCTGCACCATCATCAATTCCAGCTCTGGCAGATCCACGCGATGTGACTCCACAAACGCAAGGTCTGCGTCGCTCGCTTCCGGCTTCACGATAACCGGCTGAAATTTTGGCTCGATTTTTGCTTCCTCGAGTTGCTGTTTCAGGTCCTCCGGCGTGATGTTGAGGCCCGCCGTAATTTGCGGCAAGTCTTTCTGGATTTGTGCTGGATCATCTCGCAGCAGCAGAATGCTGAACGAAGGGTAGTTGTCCACGATCACGCGCCCGTTGCGGTCCAGCATTTTCCCGCGCGGCGCAATGATCGGTATCGAGCGCACACGGTTCTTTTCCGCTAAATCCGAATAATGTCCGGACTGCACGATCTGCAATTTCCAAAATCCCAGCAACAGCAGAATAATTCCGAGGACAATGCCGTAGGAAACGAGGATTAAACGCCCCTGAGGTAGTTTCTGGTCGCCGCCAATCCAATGCGCCACGCAAACTCCCGCGCGGCGGGTCCTGGTAAACCCGCTCGTACCTCTTCTTGGTTTCCGCGGCGCTCCACAAAGCTGCGCGCTTTCTTCGTCAATTTCACGCGGAGAAAAAGGTAATCTTCACCGTAACACTCGCACTGTCGTCGCGCAAGCCGCCTTGCCCATGTAGATAGCCTCGCGCACCGCAACTTGCACTGTTCTTCCGGACAGGACTCTCGCTTGTTTCCCTCGGCGTACAGCGATTCCGCGGCGTATCAGAGGCAATAAATCGGCCATGGCAGGGGCTTACGTCCGTAACTATTGCGGCTGGGCTGCTTCTTTCGGCTTGCCAATCTTTTCCGTGGAACCGGTCCAGAAAAGTTTGAAATTGCGGTAGTGGTGGTAGTGGTGAAGGTAGTGCCCCTGGTACTGAATATAAACATCAACTCTTTCCGGCAGCCATAGTGTCACCTGGTGAGTCCGGAACTGAACAGGCTGATAATCGATGACGAAGTGTTCCCTCTGCAATCCGACCGGCGCCGCCGGCTTTGTTAGATCCGTTTCAAGGTGCATGACCTCGCCGCCATTTTCAGAGACCCACGCGCGCCCCTTTAAGGACAAGGCAAATTCCTGCGCGGGGGTTTCGAAACTGGCGAGAAGGCTGGTAGGAGCGTCAGTTCGTTGCTCGAATCGCAGTATCCAGGCGGGCTCGTCCTTCCATTCTCCCAGGCCTTCACACTTCCAGGTGAAATCGCCCTGATAGACTGGATGAAATGCGAGCGCCAGAGCCGGCGCACCGAAATCAGCAAGCCGTCCGGGCATGTCCTTCGCATCCATCCCCTGATTTCGCACTTCGTGAACCTGAATAACGTGTCCGCGCGGTGCATCAAGGAACACCAAATATCCGTATGTGCGCGTATCCGGCGTTTCCAATTGCTTGTTCCGTTTGACCTCTACCGACTGATAATCTTCCGTCGCTGTAAACTTCTGCAGGTCGCTCACGAGCTGCACTGCATGTTCCCCGGCTGCGTGAAGAACTTTCGGCAGAGAACATGCCGCGTCCGAGATTACAAATGGCTTCTCTGCATCGATGTCTGGCGGCGCCCAGTTCTCCCTCGGCGGGAGTTCGACAGGCGGCGAAGGAGGAAGTACAGGCTCCGGCAACACCGCCTCAGCAGGATGTGGCGCGAGAGCGACGCCAGACGGCTGCGTGGCAATCTGGGCCGGCTTTTCCAGAGCCACGACCCATCCGTGAACTTTCGCCGCGTTCGGATCCGTCGGGTATCGGTTCAGGAACGATCGAAACGCACTCAATGCCTTTTCGCGCTCTCCCAGTCCGGCTTGCGCTTCTCCGAGAAGCAATTCAACTTGATTTGCTTTTTCCTTGCCGAGCGCGAGAGCTTTTTCCGAGCACTTCCGCGCGTGTTCGAAATCTTTCTGATACAAATATGAACCCGCTAACATCCATTGCGCTTTCCACGAAGAAGGATCCAATTGCACTGTCTGGGTTAGCATTCGAATCGCTCCTGGGTAGTCTGCCTGTTCAAATCGTAGTGTTCCGAGTGCAAGGAGTGCAGAAGCTTGCTTGGGATCGATTGACACCGATTTTTCGAGATAGGGTCTTGCGGCGGTCAAATCCTTCGTGAGCAAATAGCTCATCCCCATCGCGTAGTTCACATAAGGATTAGCAGGTGACATGCTTAATGCTTTCTGAAGGTGCCTTTGTCCCGAAACAATCTTTTTGGACTGCAGATCTCTGAGGCCCTTCTCGACTTCCTTTTGCGCGCGGGGTGCAAGAACGAATTGGCCTGTGGGCGGATGAAACACCAGCCGGTCATCCGTCTTTTTCATGAAAACAATGACACTCGCGGAGGCGCCTGCGAACGCAGGAACAGTGACGGTTTCATGCGCGGTGTCATAGCCGTCTACTTTTACCTCAACTTCATACGCGTCGCCCGCGCCGACCCCCGAGAACACCCAGCCATCCCCGGTACTCTGCGGGAAATTTGGAACCGGCGCGTCATACGTCATCGACGTCAGCTTGATTTGCGGCGTGAAGGACAAGGCTTCGCCCTGTTGACTCCGTACGTACACAGTCACGCTGCCCAGCTCTTGTCCCAGATGGGCGGGCCCTGCACCCTGCGCGGCTGCGGGTACGGTCAAACCGAGTGCAAGAACTGCGATGGCGAGTAACCTTAGGGAACGCGGCCTCATGTTGAAGTTATCCGACACCTCGACCATCCAGACGGTTGTCCCGTAATCGATGGCCTAAGTCTTTCGCACGATAATAGGTTCCGCACAGAACACCGTCAAGTTTTTCAAGCGCCCTAGGGAGCGAACGCGGAAAGCCCTTCTGCGGACGGCCAGCGCGTCAGTTTGACTCCTCGTGCGGCGATGACAGGGCAGCGATGCGGGGCCAGTTATTGCGGCTGGGTTGCTTCTTTCGGCTTACCAATCTTTTGCGTGGATCCGGTCCAGAAAAGTTTGAAGTTACTGAAGCGGTGGGAATGGTGCAAATAGATCCCTCGATATTGAAAATACACGTCCACACTTTCCGGCAGCCACAGAGTCACTTTGTGCGTCCGGAAGTTCACGGGCTGGTAGTCGATTACGAAATGTTCTCGCTGCAGTCTGATTGAGGTCACCGGTTTCGCCAGGTCCGTCTCCAAATGCACCACCTGTCCCGTGCTTTGGGAAACCCATGCCAATCCCTTCAGCGATAGCGAATACCCGCCTTCCCGCGATTGGAAACTTGCAATCCGCGGAAGCCGGTCACTCCGCTGCTCGAATCGCACGACCCACGTTGGTTCGTCCTTCCACTCGCCTAGCCCCTGGCAACTCCAGTTGAAATCGTTCTGATAGTACGGATGAAACACCAGGAACAGCGCCGGGGCGCCGTTATCAACCAACCGCCCTCCCATCTGTTCAGGATTCAGTCCCTCGTTGCGGACTTCGTCGACATGAACGGTGTTCGGAAGCGGCTGATCAATAGAAACCAAATAGCCAAATTTGCGAGTTTCCGGCCTTTCGAGGTTCTCGTTCCTTTTGATCTCCACCGATTGATATTCCTCAGTCGCCGCAAACTGCTGCAAATTGGTGACAAGTTGTTTCGCATTGTCTCCCGCAGCTTGCAAAATCTTGGGCAGCGAGCAGGCCACGCCCGAAAGCACAAACGGTTTCTCGGCGTCGATGTCCACTGGCGCCCAATTCCCCTTGGGAGGAAGCTCAAAGGAAGGTGCCGGTGAAACAACGTCAAGCGATGCCTCCGGCACTGCGGCGATATTGCCGGCAGATATGGCTCCCGGCTGTTTTTTAATTTTCTCCACAAAATCGCGGACGGACGCGGCGCTAGGATCTTCCGGATATTGCTTTAGGAAAGCTTCCAGCGCAGTCACCGCTTTTTCGGTCTGCCCTAGTCCTGCCAGTGCTTCGCCCAGCACTAGTTCCACCCGCGCCGCTTTGTCCTTACCCATCGCCAGGGCCTGCTCCGCATGTTCGCGTGAATGCGCGTAGTCTTTTTCCTTCAAATAGGATCCCGCCAGCATCAAGTGCGCCTTCCACTGTGACGAATCCAACTGAACGGCCGGCGCAAGAGCCGCGATCGCTCCCTTATAATTTCCCTGTTCGAATTGCAGCGTGCCCAGCGCCAGCAGCGCGCGCACTTGTTTGGGATCATTCGAAACCGATTTTTCCAAATACGGTTTTGCCTCGGGCAATTGCCGCGTCATCAGATACCGCACGCCCATTATGTAATTTATATAGGGATTTTCCGGTGCCATTTGCAGCGCCTTCAGCAAATGCTTTTGCGCGGAGCCAACGTTGTCCCCGCGTAAATCGTGGAGCCCTTTCTGAACTTCTCTTTCCGCTTTGGGTGTCAGCACGAATTGTCCGGAAGGCGGGTGATAGGCCAGGTCGCCGTTCGGGTTCCTCAGAAACACGATAATGCTTTTCGAGGCGCTGGCCGAGTCCGTAATTGTGAAAACTTGCCGCGAGGTCTCATATCCCGGCGCGGTCACCTGAATCTGGTACATGTCGCCGACACCAAAGCCGCCAAACTCCCAGGAATCCTCTTTCTGCACGGGCGGTCCCGGAGGAGGCGCCATAGGCTTCATCGCGATAAATTTAATCACCGGCGTGCCGGAAATCGGCTCGCCCTGCTCGCTTCTCAGGTAAACGACGAGTGTGCCCTTCCGCTCTTGGTCAAATGGAGTTTTGGAGAATGCGCGATCCGGAGTCGCGGAGTCCCTCACCGTCTGCGCCGGCGTCGCAATGGCGCAGCACGTGAAGACCAGCATCCCAGCGAGAAACTTCACAAGGGCCGAGTTCATTTGGGTTCCGAAAAAGTCGTGTCTGGGAAACAGTGGAAAGCGGAAAACACGACACGCGCTTGTCGCTAACGATATGTCTGCGGCGCGTGGCTGTCAAGTTTATTGAAGCCGAAATTGAGGAATATTAAAGGGATAGCCAGCTGCGCCGGCAGTCACGTCCCTGCGTTCCGCCGCAATGGCGGCGGAGAGATTCGCGGCTAATGTGGCGGCAGCGCTGCCTCTTTCGGCTTGGCGATATCCTGCGAAGAACCCACCCAAAAAAGCTTGAAGTTACTGAAGTCATGGGAATGGTGCAGATAATGCCCTCGGAATTGAAAATAAACGTCCACATGCTCCGGCAGCCATAGCGTCACTTGGTGGGTCCGGAATTTTACGGGCGCGTAATCAATTACGAAATGTTGTCTCTGTAATTTTATTGCGGCCACGGGCTTCACCAAATCGGTCTCCATGTGCATCACTTCGCCGCCATTTTCGGAAATCCATGCGAGTCCTTTCAGGGACAGTCCGTAGGCGCCTGACGATGCCTGGAAATTCGCAAGGTGACCCGGGCGATCGGGTCTTTGGTGGAATCGCACGATCCATGCTGGTTTGTCTTTCCACTCGCCGAGCCCCTCGCAACTCCATGTGAAATCGCTCTGGAAAAGCGGGTGAAATGCCAGCACAAGCGCCGGAGCGCCGAGGTCGACGAGACGCCCAGGCACATCCTTCGTGCCTGTTCCTTGATCGCGGATTTCGTTGACTTGAATCAGCTCAGGATTTGGATTGCTGATAGACACCAGGTAGTCGAATTTGTGCATTTCCGGCTTCTCGAGACTCTCGTTTCGCTTGATCTCGACCGATTGATATTCCTCGGTGGCCGTAAACTGCTGGAGGTTGTGTACCAATTGCTTCGCGTTCTTCGCCGCGGCCTTCAAGACTCTGGGCATCGGGCAGGCCACGCCCGAAATCACGAAGGGCTTCTCGGCATCAATATCAACGGGCGCCCAGTCCTCTTTCGGCGGCAGATCGACGGCCGGGGAAGTTACCACGGTTAACGATTCTGCCGGCGGAGCCGTATGTTCCGCGACGGTGACTGCGGCGGGAGAACTGGCCCTCGCCAGAAGCTGCCGAAGATGCTCAATCCATCCGCGAACGAGTGGCGCGTTGCGGTCATTGGGATGTTGTTTCACGAAAATCTCAAGCGCGCTCTCTGCTTTTTCGTTTTCGCCCAACCCATATAGCGCTTCGCCCAGCAACATCTGCACCTGGCTCGCTGCATCCTTCCCGAACTGCAACGCCTTTTCAGCATGGTCCCGCGCGCGCGCGAAATCGTGCTCTTCTAAATAGCACTCCGTCAGCAGCCAGTGCGACTTCCACGAGGTGGGATCCAACTGAATGGCTCGGCTCAACGCATCGATCGCCGCGGTGTAATCGTGCTGCTTCACTCGCAGTGCGCCTAGCGCGTGAACTGCGGCAACTTGTTTCGAATCGATCGAAACGGCCTTTTCAAGATACGGCGACGCGGCGGATAGTTGGTTGTCGAGCAAAAAACCCATTCCCATCAGATAATTCACGTACGGGTCTCCGGGAGCCATTTGCACCGCGTTCGAGAAGTGTTTTCGCGCGGAAGCCTTGTTGCCCGACTGCAAATCCTTTAGTCCTTTCTCCACTTCTTTTTGCGCTCGCGGCGCCAGAACGAATTGTCCACCTGGAGACCGGAATAAAGGTTTGCCGTTTGCAGGCTTAAGAAAAACGGTGACGCTCACCGAGAATCCACCTTCAGGAGCCACCAGCACATCCTCGTGCCCGGGTTCATAGCCGTCGGCCGTCACTTCCACGTCATATTCGTCGCCGCCTTGCACGCCCGTGAAAACCCAGCCGTCACCGGTGGTCTGTCCTCCGGTGGCCACCGGAATGCCATAGTTCATTGAATTTAACGTTACATGCGATCCGGTGGAAATCGGGTTCCCCTGCATGGTTCTGACGTATACCGTTACGGTCGCCGTTCCGTTTTGCGACTCCGGGACGCCTTGAGCGATTGCGCTTGCCGCGATGAACAGCAAAGCAACGATCAGCAAAGCAATGACCGGCAAAAACGATAGTCCGGCGCCGAATTTCAGGAGGTTCCGTTGCACTTTCCCTCCAGGGGGTGCACCGATAGAAACCATCGCTTGGTAGGGGGCGATGGGATGCCACGCTGGCAAGACCATACGGTAGGGCTGAATTGCTGTCAAGCCTTCGGCTGCGATTCAGGTTGAGTGATTCGCTCCGCTCTTCTATAATTGTCTTTCCGGCAACGAGGCGCAAAAAACAGTGCTAAAGAATCTGAGTCAGAGCAAAACGGCGGTAAGGATTCTCCTGGGCGGCGTCCTGGTGCTTATCAGTGGCGCAATGGTTTTGACCATGGCGCCCATTTCCCCGCTCGGCAACTCCAGTTCGGGAAGTCCCGACGCAGTCGCGACCGTCGGCGGACAGAACATCACGGCGATTGACGTCCGCCAGCAGTACGACCAGCAAACGCGTGGACAGACCGTCCCGCCGGTGCTTCAGGGCCTGTACATGCGGCAGATTCTGGATCAGATGGTTTTCAAGCGCCTGCTCGACATGGAAGCCGACCGTCTCGGCATGCAGGTTACGCCCGAAGAAACCTCACAACGCATCCGGCAGTTGATCCCCACCGCTTTCGTGGGCGGTAATTGGATCGGTGCCGAGCGTTACGCTCAGGAAGTGCAATTGCGGACAGGCATGTCCGTGACGCAGTTCGAAGACGTGGTGCGCACCAGCGTGCTCATGGAAAAGTTCAAGGATCTCGTCACCGACGGCATCAGCGTCACTCCGCAGGAACTCGAGCAACGCTATCGCTGGCAAAATGAAAAGGTTCAGCTCGATTACGTCGCGATCAAGCCTTCCGACCTGGAATCGAAGATCAATCCTTCTGATGCCGAGCTTTCCGCCTATTTTTCGAAGAATCAGTCGAAATACCAGGTGCCTGAGCGCCGCTCCGCCCGGTACGCTCTCCTCGATCTCGATCAGCTCAAGAAAGATACAAAAATCAGCGACGCGGATATCCAGTCCTACTACCAACAGCATTTGAGCGACTACAAAGTCGAAAATCGCGTTCACGCCGAACAGATTGTGTTCAACACCCTGGGCAAGACCGACGCGGAAGTAGCGCTCGTCAAGCAGCAGGCCCAGAAAATTGCCGACCAGGCCAAGCACGGCGCAAATTTCGAGGATTTGGCGAAGAAGTATTCCGAGGACGCAAACACGAAGGCCAAGGGCGGCGATATTGGCTGGATTGTCGCCGGTCAGACGGCCCCGGCGTTCGAGAAGGCCGCATTCAGCCTGCCGAAAGGCGCCGTTTCCGACGTAGTCCAAACCCCGTATAGTTTCGACATCATCAAAGTGGTTGACAAGGAAGACGCGCACACGAAAAGCCTCGCGGAAGTTCGCGACTCAATCGTCACCATGCTGACGCAAGAGAAGGTCAACGACGAGCAGAGCACCCTAGCGGACAGAATGGCCGCCGCGGTCCGCCAATCGAATCGCCAGTCCATCGATGCCATTGCAAAGGAATTTAACCTGCAAACGGGCGAGACGCCCTTGGTCAGTGTCACCGAACCCGTCGGTGATTTGGGGAATTCGACGCAGCTCCAGGAAGCCCTTTTTTCGCTTCGCCAGGGTGAACTCAGCCAGCCCATTTCCATCGACCGGGGCTTTATCATCATTTCCCTTAACAAAATCGTCGCCGGACACCAGGGCACACTGGCCGAGGTTCGCGGTCGCGTCCTTGCCGATTTCCGCAAGGAGAAGGCTCAGGACCTGGCCGAGCAGAAAGCCCAGGACCTGGCTAAGCGCGTGAAGGCAGGCGATTCGCTGGACAAAGCCGCCAAGTCACTCGGCCTCACGGTCAAGTCCACTGATCCGATCACTCGTACCAGCCAAATCGCCGATCTCGGTCCTGCAAAGGAACTCGGGGCGGCTTTCAACATGAACGTGGGCCAGTCGAGCGCGCCGGTGCTCATCGGCGGGAACTGGCTCGTTTATCAAGTGAAGTCGAAACAGGGAATCAATCCTGCGGATTTTGCCAAGGCTGCGGAGGGTTTGAAGCAGCAAATCTTGCAGGAAAAGCAGTCCGTGGCATTCGAAGCGTTCCACGACGCTCTCCAGAAGCGTTACGAGCAAGAAGGCAAGCTCGCCTTTAACCAAGCCAATTTGAAGGTTCTCACAAGC
Source organism: Candidatus Acidiferrales bacterium (assembly GCA_050746905.1). Lineage (GTDB taxonomy): Bacteria > Acidobacteriota > Terriglobia > Acidiferrales > UBA7541 > DAHUXN01. The sequence continues at coordinate 10,801 of JBOGNJ010000028.1, read as the reverse complement.
CAGTCCTCTAGCTAACATGCTGTAAATGCAATATTTATTTTAATATCGATGCTCCGCTTTTTCCGGTTGCTTCCCGCATCCCCTTGGTCTAGCATATTTCTTCTAGCAGCGCCTGCCCGTCGCCAGCGGGACGTCTCTAAAGCGCAGAACCTCCTTCCCGCGCGAAGTGTCTCAAACACTGATTGCAATCAACGGCAGGCTTTTGAATCGCCACGGGTAATAAGGTAACGTCGGCCAATGTCAGACCAATCCCAGCTCCCCAGAAGAGAGAGATTCCAATGAATCAGAAACTGATCGCCCAGCGCAACGAGTATCGCTGCTGTATCGAGATTAATCAGAATGGTAAGTATTCGGTCCGCGTCCAGGCACGGTTCGGAGCTAACGACTGGCTACTACCGGTGTTTTTTCTCGTTTCATCCTTCGACACCGCCATGAAGAAGCTTGAGGAGGCCCTTCAACTGTTGCAACGGCACGAAGAGCATCTTTGGTTCTGGGGAATCGAGCGGAGCGACGATCCAAAGCTTACAGGCGAGATGCTCAATCAATTCGGGCTTCATTACGATCAGCGAAAGGACTTTCCTCGCCGCGCCGCGGAACTCACGGTTCCAGCCGGCCGCCCGGTCTCCGCGTTTCGGCTGGCGCAAGCGCGCCGCGCGCTGGCCGATTCCATCAGCACGGGTAGGACTGCCCTCGCCAGCGACTGAGCATCCATTGGCAGTTTTTTCTGCCTTGGAGCCAGGATGCGCCGGCGTTGCCCGATTCTCAGCCTGTCTATTTTCCGCGGATGATCACTTCCCCATGCGCGATCACGTGGTCATTAATTAACAATCGATATTTGAACGACCCTGGACTCAGCCCGGCGCGTGGCGTGCCGCTCATCAGACGCACTCCGGCGGGTGCCTGGAAGACATTCGAGGAAAATGGACACCGTTGCGGGTCGAATTCGACGCGGAGATTACCGCTTTCCGCCACCCAAACCACCTGGTCCGCGGCCTCAATCAGCACAACTTCCGGCAACACTCCCACAAGTACCAGTTTTTCGGCCATAGTTGAGTCGCGCTCAGAACTCTCGCCACGCGCGAGCCTCGAACCATAGCATAACCCCGCGCGCTTTACATCTCCGCAGACCTGCGCATTCGTCCCTAAAGAGCGGAGACTCAAACCCCTAATTAGTTGGCCACAATTTCCCTAACCACTTCGCGCAGGCGTACCAGGGTAAATGGCTTAGGCAATATGCGCACGCCTTCGAGTTCGATCTGCTCCTTATCCGCATCGGCGAGGTTTCCGGTCATCAGCAGGAATTTTCGCGCCAGTTCGGGACGCCTCCGGCGCAACGTCCGCAGCACGGACAATCCATCCTGCCCCGGCATTTTCAAATCGCACAACACCGCGTCAAACGGCTCCTTGTTGGACGTCGAGTTCAAGATCGCGTCCAGGCGCGTCGAATCCTGAAGGACCACAACGGTCGCGCCCGTTTTCGCAAGCACCACCGAGACCAGGTTCAGAATTTCCATTTCGTCGTCAATCACCAAAAATCGCCGCGCCGAGCTCGCCAGTGCGGGTTCTTCGCCCGCCGCCGCTGGCTCCATCGATTCCGCCGCGGGCAAATCGGGACCAACCTGCTCCGTCCGAAAATCTCCCGTGCCGCCCAGCGGCAGCAACACGCGAATCGTCGTTCCGCGTCCCACCTCGCTTTCGACGCCCACTTCTCCATCGTGCTGCTCGACGATACTGTGGCAAATGCTCAACCCCAATCCGGTTCCCTGCCACTTGGGCCTGCCCGCAAAAAAGGGATCGAAGATGTGATCACGGATATCCGCGGGTATGCCGCACCCATTATCCTCGACCGTGATTCGCGCGCGGCCATCCCACACATCACATTTCAGCCGGATTTCGCCCTTCTCGCGGCACTCCCGGATCGAATGTTCCGCATTCAGCACGAGCTGCAGCATCACTTGCAACAGCAATTCCCCATCGCCCTTCACCCAAATCGGTTTCTTCGCCTCGGTGTATTGCACGCGAACATTGTTCGCCGCCAACTGATAAGTCCGCAGGTCCAGCATGCGGGCAGGAACCGTGCGCAAGTCCATTCGATGGAGCTGTCCTGGGCGACGCCGTGACATTCGACTGAGATTTCCCACCAGGTTCTTCAACCTCAAGGCCTCGTTGCGCACCGTTTGCAGTTGAGCTCGAACCGAAGCATCCAACGCCGGGCGCCCCAGCACCACTTCGGTGAATCCGAGAATCGACGTCAGCGGATTGTTGATCTCATGCGCCACTCCGGAAACCAATTGCCCGAGCGACGCCAGTTTCGCCGCCCGCAACAGGTCCTTGTGTGCTTCTTCCAGTTGCGCAGCCCGTTGTTTCACTTTTTCTTCCAGAGAATTCCGAATGTCCCGAAGTTCCGAGGCCATCGACAGGAACCCCGCCGTCAGTGTCCCCAACTCCACAGTGTCCGGCACGTCCCCTCTCACGTCCAGGTTTCCCCGCTTCACCTCCATCACCATTCCGTGAAGCTGTTCCAGCGGCATCCATATCCCCTTGCGATGCGCGCGCTGGAACCACAGCATCACAAGAATCGGAAACGCTCCCAGCATAAGCAGCGAAACGCGCAGCCGGTTCGTATACTCCGCCAGCTTGCGCGTCTCCACGTCCAAATTGCTGAACTGTCTCTGTTCTATCTCGTGAAAGATATTTCGCACGCGAACTTCGCGCTTCGTTATTTCATCAAGCGATGCGCGGTCATTTTTTTCGATTTGCGCACCTGCGGCCAAATGGTCCGCAAGGTCGAAGAAATTTTCCTCGCGCGTTGCCAGTTGCGCCAGCTCTTCGCTCTGTGCCCCCGAGGGCGCTGAATCGGTGGAATGTTTTGTCAGAGCGCGGAGCCCGGCCTCTGAGGAACGGTACTCCTCCAGCAAGCCCGCATTCCCGGAACCGTAGTATCTCCAGAAATTCAGCGCGCTGCTGTCGAATGCCTCGTGGAGTTGTGTGTGCAACACAACCCGCTGGTTCACAACCTGGACTCCCTCCGAGAATTGGGAACGAATCGCTGCGCTGATCCACAGCGCGCCCGCCATCAACAACAGCGCCAGCGATACAGCCGCGCCTTCCATTAATATAAAGCGGCTCCGCATCGAGCGCGGTTTCGGGGGCAAAAGAGCGGATGACTCTGTTCTCGAGGAAGACACGCCGCTAACGGCGCAACCCGAAGGCCAAATGACGGACTATAGAAGCTGTGGGATCAGGAAGTTGCAAGCCCCCAAATACTCTGCCCTTGGCGGAAAGACAGTACGAATGGGGCATTCGTTTCACAATGGAGCAGCGTCCGACAAATCGCCTACCCGAACTCCTTGACGCCACGCCTGTCAGCGGAGCTTCCCCACACCGATGGACGCACCCTCAATTCATAGAGTGAACTGCGTCAACGATGTGCATGGCAGAAATGCCAAACGCCTCAAGCAACTCGTCGGGTTTTCCGGAGTGGGGCATTCCAGTTACAGCCAATTTTATATACTTCGCCGGAGCAGTTTCGGCCTGCGCCAGCGCGGAAAGCACAGCCTCGCCCAGACCGCCCTCGGGATAATGATCCTCGACAGTGATCAGATTTCCGCCCGCGGCCTTCAGTTGTCCCGCGAATTGCTTTCCATCAATGGGCTTTACGCAGTACAAATCCACCACGCGCGCGGAAATTCCCTGCGACTTCAGTTGCTCATGCGCTTTCAACGCTTCGTGCACGGTGATTCCCCCGCCGACAATCAGCGCCCGGTCACTTGCGCTCTGGCGTAGCACGCGGAAGCCCGGCACGGGAAATGTGTCCGTGGCGGAATAAAGGAGCGGTGTCTTTGGGCGCGAAGTGCGAATGTAAGTGATCCCCGGCATCCGCGCGGCCGCTTCCGTCAGACGTTCCGCGGAATATGCGTCCGAGGGATACAGAACCGTCGAACTGTGAATCGCGCGAAAAGACGCGATGTCTTCCAGCGCCATCTGCGAAGGCCCGTCTTCCCCAATCGACACGCCGCAATGCGAGCCGCAGACCTTGATCGAACTGCGGCTGATAGCGGCCATGCGCACCTGATCAAAGGCGCGCGAAAGGAAGCACGCGAAGGTCGAAAGAAACGGAACTTTGCCGCGCGCAGCCAGTCCAACGCCGGCGCTGATCATGTTTTGCTCCGCGATGTACGCCTGATAGAAGCGGTCCGGATACGCATCGCCGAAAATCTCCGCGAACGTCGAATTCTTCACGTCCCCGTCCAGCGCGACAATGTGCGGATTCACGGCCCCAATTCTCTTCAACGCGTTGCCGTATGCTTCGCGCGTTGCCACGGAGGCGTCTGACTTGTAACTCGGCGCAGGGGGTTCAGCGAAGTCAGGCGGCTCGGGCAATTTTGTTCGCGCGTACGAACGTCCTGGATCCGCCGCAACTTCAATCGGCCCGCCCATTTCTGCCACGGCCTTCGTGAGCTGCTCCTTCGACAGTGCCTTGCCGTGCCAGCCGTCCTTGTCCGCCAAAAAACTGACGCCGTGCCCTTTAATGGTCCGCGCGATGATTGCTTGTGGGCGGCCGGTCGTGGACTTCGCATGATCGAGCGCCGCCAGCACCGCCGCGACATCGTGGCCATCAATCACCTGTGTATCCCAGCCTTCGGACTCGAACTTCCTGCGGTAAATTTCCATATCGTGCTTGTACATCGTGCGTTCGCTCTGCCCCAGCGCATTGATGTCGCACAGCGCGATAAGATTGTCGATTTTGTAATGCCCCGCGAATTCGGCGGCCTCCCAGTTGCTGCCCTCGGCAAGCTCGCCGTCGCCAAGCAGCACATACACGCGCGTTCCCAGCTTGTCCATTTTGGCGCCAATCGCGAGCCCGGCTCCAACAGAGAGTCCTTGTCCCAGAGATCCGGTTGCTGCATCGACTCCGGGGATTCGCGGCGTCGGATGCCCTTCGAGCTCGCTCGAAAATTGCCGCAGCGTCATCACGCGTGAAACGGGGAAGACGCCGGCCTCGGCAAGAGCCGCGTAAAGCAACGGCGCCGCGTGCCCTTTCGAGAGAACAAACCTGTCACTCTCGGGCCCATTCGGATTTTTCGGATCGAACTTCATGGCGTAAAAGAACACGCCGGCCGTTAGTTCAGCGGCGGACAAACAAGAAGTCGGATGGCCGGAGCCTGCCGCGGTAGTCGACATCATCGACAAAATTCCCAGACGGCGCGCCTTTTCGCGAATCGTTTCAACGGTGGATGATGACGGTGCTGTTTTCGATGTTGCGCTCATGATTTCTCCTTACAAACTCAAATCCAATTTTACTCTCGTTTCGCCTCCGTGTGCGAATCAGCCTTAAGGGCCCTTCGGTGTGACGCTCGGTGCGGACCCGTCCATTTTCATTCCGCCAAAGGTAACGCCATGGGCTTCAGGACCGAGAGCAGTCACAATTACGCCACCAACAAGAACGATCGCGGCAAAAATTCCCATGGCGTGACCGTACGTCATTCGTCGGCCGAGAATTGCTTCGATCGGCGCGCTGAACGAGGCGATCAACACGCCGAGTTGATAAGCGAAGCCGGGGAAAAATCCGCGCAGCGTATCCGGCGAAAGCTCATTGATATGCGCGGGAATCACGCCCCACGCGCCCTGCACCATGAATTGCATCAGAAACGCGCCCAGCAGAATCAGCGGCAAATTCGGCGCCGCAATCCACAGCGGAATCAGCGCGACAGCGAAAAGCGCCGCGCCTATCATCGCCCGGCGCCGCCCGCGCCTGTCTGAGTACAATCCCACAAGGATTCCGCCCGCAAGCGCGCCAATCATCGAGAGCACGGTGATCAGCGCCGTCGTTCCATGGCTGTAACCTCGCTGCGATTGCAGAAACGTAGGATACAAATCCTGTGTGCCGTGCGAAATAAAATTCATCATCGCCATCAGCAGCACCAAATACGCGAAACGCTTCCAATTCCGAAAAATCAGGCGGAAATAAGTAGCCCAATCGACATGTGCCGACGTTGCTTTCCACGCCTCGCTTTCTTTCACTTTCGAGCGAATGAACAGCGTCAACAGCGCGGGCAAGCCACCGATGAAAAACATCGCGCGCCAACCGAAATGAGGAAACACCAGCCAGTACGCAACCGCAGCCAGCAAATAGCCGAACGCGTAACCCTCTTGCAGCACGCCGGAAAGAATCCCCCGCCACTTCGCGGGCACCGATTCCATCGTGAGCGAAGCGCCAACTCCCCATTCCCCGCCCATGCCGATGCCGTAAAGCAAACGCAGCACAAGAAACACGGAATAGCTCGGCGCAAAACCGGAGAGAACTTCAATCGCGGAGTAGAACAAAACATCCAGCATCAGCGGCAGCCGCCGCCCGTAACGATCCGCCAGTAGCCCGAAAATGAATGCCCCAACCGGACGCGTCGCCAGGCTCGCCGTAATCGCCAGCGCCATCTCGGCGATGCTCTTGTGAAAATCTTTCCCGATCGGCGCCAGGACAAACGTCAGAATGAAAAAATCGAAGGCGTCAAGCGTCCATCCAAGGAAACAGGCGATGACGGCGTTGCGTTGACTCGAGCGCTCGGCGGCGAATTTCGTTTCCGGCATCGTTGGCCCGCGCATGTTAGGCCAACAAAAGCCGGAACGCAATCGCGGCGTCGCTACCGGCGCAAGCGGTCCAGCCCCGCGAAAAGAAAAACGGCTACTGCGGAATTGATGAGCGAAGCGATCAACAATTGAACCGAGAAAAACGGCTCAGACCGCGCCAGCAACAAATGAATCGTGATGGCCAGAACAACCTGATGAATGTGAAAAAACAGAAACACCAATATGAAACGACTGATCGGATGTTCCGTGTCCAACCGCGCGCCCACTGACGACGCGATGTATCCAATGAGGCCTTTCGCGATGCCGTAGAGACCAATCGGTGTGTGGCTGATGCCGTCCTGTAAAAGGCCCACAACAGTCCCGAGAAACAACCCGGTCACGGAATTTCTGCGGCTCAACCCAAAATAAACGACCACCAGCAGCGGCAGCTCGAGTAATTGGAAATGCGTGCTGAATTTATTCAAAAACGCCTGGATCACGAGCGCCAGGAAGCACACCAGCACGATTGTGCCGCCGTAAAACTTATGAACTTCGATGTGCTGCGTTTGAGAATCCATTCGAGAGGTCATCCAGGGGCCTTGCATCAGCGTGGTGTCCCGGACGGATTCGTTGCCGCAGGTTTCGCGATTCCCACGGGCTTTTTTGCCGGTTGCGCCGGCGTTTTTCCCGGCGCTTTTACGTTCCCTTGCGTGCCGGCAGCGCTTGAGGCGTTCCCGTTCCCCGACTTATTGCTCGAAGAATTGCCTCCGCCCGCCGCGGTGTGCGCAGCCTCGCTGGTTTCCTTCGGATTCAGAGCCTGTTCTGACAGCAGCACCAGCACTTCTTCCAGCCGGTTCAGGTGCGCGGCCGGCTCAACCTGAATTGCCTGAAACGGAAGTCCGCCCTTCGTCGAAACCACGGTTCCAACCGGCAAATCCTTCGGAAAGATCTTGTCTTCGCCGGAAGTCAGAATCTCCTCGCCGACGGGAACCTTTTCCGCTGCCGTCACGTAGTCCATCCACAGCAATGGGTCGCCCGTGCCCTTGACCACCCCGTGCGTTCGCGTATTCCCCAGCAGTGCGCCCACGCCGCTCTCTCGATCCGTGATCAGCAGCACTTGCGCCGTGTGTGAGAACGCTTCGAAGATTTTCCCCACGACGCCATCGGGCGTCACCACGGCCATGTTGCGCCGCACTCCATCGTGCTCGCCGCGATTGATGAAAATCGTCTCGCTGTTCGAATCCGCGCTCGCTCCAATCACTTCGGCGGCCAGCATCGGCACGTTCGAATTCGCCTGCCGGAAGCCCAGCAACTTGGCCAGCCGCCCGGCCTCTGCGGCTTGGCCCTCGAGCTCCTGATTTTTCAGCCGGAGCTGCCCGACCTCGTCGGCAAGCTCCCGGTTTTCCTTTCGGGCATGCCTCAGATCCAGATAGCCGAACCACGCGCCGTCGATTTTCGAAATTAGGAACGTGCAGGCGCGCTGCGGCGGCGTTAACACTTCCGCCGACCACACACGGATCAGCCGCACATCGCGGCCTCGCTTGATTTGGAACGCAAGCACCAACACTTGCGCCAAAATCACGACGACCAGCAGAACCACGGGCCGTTGGCGGGAAGGGACATCCATAGGTTCCTAAGGGTCTTAATTCTTGGATCCTCGAAGTTCCGGAATTCAATGTCGAACCGCCGCGATGCCTTTTGCTTTCGGCGCACGGCGATGGTCGCTCAGGTGCGCGTCGTGCAGCCACTCAGTCGATGGAAACCAAACGCAGCAGCCGGAAATCGCTCAGCATTTTGCCCGTTCCGAGCACGACTGACGCCAGCGGATCATCGGCAATCGAAACCGGCAGGCCCGTTTCCTCGCGGATGCGCTTGTCCAGATTCTTGATCAGCGCGCCGCCGCCCGTCAGCACAATCCCGCGATCGCTTATGTCCGCGGAAAGTTCCGGAGGCGTGCGCTCCAGCGCTACTCGAATCGCGTTCAAAATTGTGGCTATGCACTCGGAAAGCGCTTCGCGGATTTCGCTGTCATCAATCGTCACCGTGCGCGGCACGCCTTCGATCAAATTGCGGCCTTTCACTTCTAGCGTCAGCGGCTTTTCCAGCGGATACGCCGAGCCGATTTCAATCTTGATCTGCTCCGCCGTGCGTTCGCCCACCAGCAAATTGTATTTCCGCTTCAGGTAGTGCATCACCGCTTCGTCCATCTCGTTTCCCGCGACGCGCACCGACCGCGAATAGACGATTCCGCTCATCGAAATCACGGCAATGTCCGTGGTGCCTCCGCCGATGTCGACCACCATGTTGCCGGATGGCTCCTCGATCGGCAGGCCCGCGCCGATCGCCGCGGCCATGGCCTGCTCCACCAGATAAACCTCGCTCGCCCGCGCTCGATACGCCGAATCCTGCACCGCGCGCTTCTCCACCGGGGTGATTTCACTCGGCACGCCGATCACGATGCGTGGGTGCACCAGAACGCGCCGGTTATGCGCCTTCTGAATAAAATACGTCAGCATCTTTTCCGTCACCTTGAAATCCGCAATCACGCCGTCTTTCATCGGCTTGATCGCCACCACGTTGCCGGGTGTCCGGCCGAGCATTTCCTTTGCTTCTTTTCCCACGGCAACCACTTCGCCGCTGTTTTTGTTGATCGCGACGATCGAGGGCTCGTTCACCACGATGCCCTTGCCTTTGGCAAATACCAATGTATTCGCTGTTCCCAAGTCTATGGCGAGATCGGACGAAAAAAGACTAAAGACCGACCTCATCGAATATCCGTTTTTCATGAACCCCCTCTGGCCTTGCGTCCCCCGCCCACGAACGGCTGCTGCTCGCGATGCGCGCTTCCTTCGATGCGAATCTTACGGTACGACGATCGCCTTCCGCACTACGGCCGTTCCGCCCCTGCGGTCCTGTCCCGTGATCACGATCTCGTGCGGACCGCTGCTCATGGGCTGGGTGAAATAGCGGAATTTTCCATCCGGGCCGATGTCGGCGACTGCCTCACCGTCGATGATCAACGCGGAGCCCGGTTCCGTTTGGCCGATTACTTCCACCACTTTTCCATTGAACTCGATGTGATCCACGCTGAGCACCATACTCTGCTCTTTGGCTTGATCGACCAGCGAGAATTTCGAGGGGGGCGCGGGCTCGCTCGCGGTTCCCTTCGCATCGATAGCCTTCACTGTCCAGAAATAATCGCCCGCCGCTAAGCCCGTGATCTCCACCGCCGTACCCGTCGTTTTTCGAGCAGGAGCGAGCAAGCGATTGAACATCGATGTATCGCTGATCTCCAACTCATACGCAGCCGCCGTGCTGACGGGCTGCCACTCGAATCGAATCGACGTGTGTTTGGGATCCGCCACGATGATAGGCTGCAGGTTCACCGGTTGCACAAGCCCCGGCGGCGCAAGCACATCGGTTTTTGTGATTGGCCCTCCGGTGGCAAATGTCGCGCGCTGATACTGCGTCACCTGCACCTGCTGGCCGTCATGTTTCACGTCCGCCGCACCCGCCGCGACTGTGATTTCGTTCTGCTTCGTATTTGGATCCGTTTTCACGTCCGCATGGCTGTTCTCATGGAGCGACGCGACTGCGTCCTGAAACGATACTTCCGCCTTTGATCCCGGCACTTGCCACGTGCCGGTCGTCAAGTCCACGTTGCCCGCGCTGATGTGCATGCCCACGCTGGACGCGCTGTTCTGCGGCACAAAGATTTCTTCCACTGTGACGAGCGTGTCCGGCTGCACCGTGTAATTAGTGCCGTCCGCGAATGCGATGCGCGCCACTCCATCCGCTCCCGTCTGGATCAAGTCTCCCTTGTCCAAAGGCATCTGATAATCTGCCGTGCCCCATTGCACGGAATTCACTTTCTTCACCTGCACTTTGCCATCCAGATTGACGAACCGCGCACCCCGAACATCCGTAGATGCCACGCCGGCATCCTTCGGCTCCAGCACGTGCGAAAGATGCCGTGCCATGCTCGCAAACGTATCCGGGAACACCAGGTAACCCGCCGCGGTGAAGAGAATCAGAAACGCGAAAACGTAGAGCAAAATTGTCCGGTAAGTCACCGTGTGCCAATACACTTCGACCCGGTTGACCTTCGGCTTCGTCGCGTCCGTGAATTTTTCCGTTGTCATGCTGGATTTCAGCTAATTTCCGAATCTAGCATAGGGGTTAGGGCCTTTCAACATGACCTGCCATAAGTTGCTAAGTCGCTAACACTTGACCG
>JBOGNJ010000027.1:0-34183 GCA_050746905.1 Candidatus Acidiferrales bacterium | reverse complement strand
CGTAAATTTTGGTGTATAGAAAATATTCGTCTCCATCTTCGTACTTGGATTCGGCCCGCACATAGAAACAGTTAATGAGTTTGGTTCGCGCCTTTGAGTTGAGATCGTCGAATCCCCAGTATGGCTGCTGGAAGCAGCGGATTATTACTTAGCTGATCGTTCGAATGCTCTCTATGAATTTTAGGGACTTGTGCATGTTGAGCACGAGTACGAATCGAAGACCGCTAGGGGTCACGAAGTAGGAGTTCCCTATTTTTCCTAACAATCCGAGGTCGATTGCGTAGTTTGAATACATTCGGACACCCTTATTGATTGCCTTTTCGCGATTCCACCTGAAATGTAATCCGGTGGCGTTTATGAAGTGCCGAGAAAGGAGACTCCGCGGGACCGGGTAGGTGTTTCTCGAAAGTTCAAAGACGCATGACACGATGGTGAAGATGCCGAAGGTTACGCCACTGAAAAAGGGGTTCGACAACACGAATGTCTGGATTAGTTCCGCCTGTTCTACGGACAGTGTGTCTTCCGGCATGTTCGTGTCTCGCCTTTGTACGAATTCGGTCCCAAACGAAGAGAGCTCAACGCGATTCTTTTCGAAACGAAGCAAGCCAAGCTCTTCAGCTAAGCGTAATTGGTTGCCGACAGTCTTAACCGAGCATCCTCTTGCGTTTGCGATTTGTCGCGGGTTGGGCAGCTTCGCCGCCAAAGCTACGGACTCATTTGTTAAGCCGATGCGCCAGACGCCCTTGTCGGTAGGGAGAACGGACAGATACTTCATCTCCAGCGGAGCCTGCCTATAAAACTCTAGGAGTACGTCCGCAGGGCTATATGGACAGAGGAGGACGCCCTGGTTTTCGGCAAGTTGCCTTGCCTCTGTTGTGGGCGATGGACACAACAGATACGGGACAATTTCTGCGCGGATGAACGCGCCTCTTTCTTGCAGGTCTTGCAGGTCGCTTCTATAAGAAAGAACCTGCGTCACGAAGACTGGCTTGAAAGTACCTGCCTTCAGTTCCACGAGCAGAAAATGATTGGCATATGCATACATCAAGTCCAGACGACCTGAGGGAAGCGGTTTCTGGCGGGCGACAAGGTGCATGTCGCCAGATATGCCAAGGACACGCTTCAATAGTTCGGGGTACTGGGCAAAGACATCTTCAATTTCGCTCTCTCGGACTTCTAGTTCCATCTTGCTGCGGTGCGGTGCCGATGCGACCGCAACCTTCTTTCAATTTTCTGCATTAGCCGCGAGTAATCTTCAGGCGACAGAACGGGGAATCCTAGCGCGTGCTCGACGCCGTCTGAGTCAGTAGCGTCGCAGATAGCGCAAATCCACCCCCCAGCGGGGAATCCTCTTCCGATATCCGCTCTTATGGAAATGTCGTTAAGTTCGGGAATCCTGTTTACGAAAAGCGGGCTGGTCGTTGCTACGCTCAGGCCGCAGCAGCAGCAAATCTCCTGATCAGGACGGGTTTTCACGGGACGAGCGTCGTTCCGCTACCAACGAAGGGGTCGAGCACCAATTCTCCTTCATGGCTGAAAAGTTTGATGACTTGTGTCGCAAGTGAAATCGGGAACGTTGCAGGATGGACTTCCTTGTTTCGAACATCGCGGCGCTCGTAGAAGAATTCCCACACACCGAGTTGCGACTTCAGCCATTCCTTGGCGGTCATGCAATTGATATGTGTTGGCGGGCAATTACAAGATCGGCTGGTGCCGATGTCGAGGAACTTCTTTGCTGCCGCTGTTGCCATTGGGCAAGTACGATATCACATTACTGTTTGGCTATCCGCCTTTTCTCGTCGGCGCAATGCGCGGTGATGGTGCACCCGTCCGATTTTTCACGGAGTATTGGGGAGGGAGTAGTCGAAGACGTAGGAGTGCCGGCCATTGGCGGCGGTGATGGTCATTTTGCCGGCGAGGCCGACGAGCTGGCCGGAGCCGGAGTCGGGGACGACGGTGACGCTCAACTGCAATTCGTCGCGTGCCATTGGTTAGTGGGGGTGCCGGAGTGCTGGAGGACGAAGGAGCCGCCGCGGCCATTGAGCTTTCCGGTGACGCGTTCGATGGCCACGTAGGCGGCCGAGCCTTTGACGTCCGTGCCGGCGGTGAGCATTTCGCCTTTGCTGACGGCTTCGAGATCGCCGTGGAACTGCTTGTCGAGGGACATGCGGCCGAGGGTTGAGCCTTCGCCTTTGCCGTCCACATGTCCGTCGGGCGGCAGAGGGAGCACCTTCACTTCAAATGTGCCGTTTGCATGAGTCGTCATGTGTGCGTTCCTTGTCCCAGTATAAGCCGCAGAGCCTCGATTGCAAAAAACGCGTCCCTCGTAGTGGTGCCCGGCACGCGGCGAAGCGCGAAGAAAGCCGCAGAGTCTCGAAAATGCACGAGAACTCTGCGCTACCAGGACGCCGCGCATGGGCGCGGCACCCGGCTCCTCCCCCCTCCGCCGGGCGGCCAGTTCTTCCCACCAATTCCGACTGATGCACTTCAACTTAGCCAGGGGGTGACGATGTCCCTTTCCAATTCCAAGCCGATGGACAAGTACCGCGGCCCGACTGTAAGATGAAAAGGCTATTTTACTGCATTCATACGCTTTAGGAAGGGCGCGATCCCATATGAAACTTGTGACATTTGAGGACGCAGCGCATCGCCGGCGCGTGGGTGCGGTAACTCCGAACGGTTCCGTGGTGGACCTCAATCTTGCATACGCAATGTATTTGCGTGAAGAGGGCGAGAACGCTTACTTGCGCGTGGCAGGCGCGCGGGTTCCTCCCGAAATGCGGCAACTATTCGAAGGCGGCGACAGGAGCCTGGACGCCGCAAAACAGGCGCTGCAATTCGCCACTGCAGCCGGCGCGGATCTGGCCGGCCCGGCCGGCGAAACGATAACTTATGCACGGAACAGCGCGAAATTACGGGCTCCGATCAGTCCAAAGAAATTCTTTCATACCGCCGGCAATTTCCGCGAGCATCACGAAGAAGCGGAAAAAGCGGGATTTTCCCATCCCGTGCTGCCGTGGATTGTTTTTTTTCAGAACGTGGACGCGATTATCGGGCCCGACGAGCCGGTGATTTATCCGGAACACATCACCGAAGAGCTCGATTACGAACTGGAGCTGGCCGTGGTGTTGAAGAAGTCGGGAAAATTCTTTTCGCCGGACCAGGCTGCTGACTACATCGGCGGATATGTGATCTTCAACGACGTGACGGCGCGCGACATTCAACGGCGCGAAATGAAATCGGGAGTTTTCAGTTTCTGCAAAGGCATCGACAGCTTTTGCCCGCTGGGTCCCTGGATCGTCACAGCGGATGAAATTCCCGATGCTCATAATCTTTCAATGGAACTGCGCGTCAACGGCGAAGTGCGCCAGAAATCTCACTCCAAGAAAATGTCGGTCAAGATTCCCGAAATCATTGCGCATTATTCGCCGATGGGTTACAGCGCAGGCGACGTGCTTTCGACCGGAACAGTTTCGGGCGTAGCGGCATTCAGCGGCGATCCGAAAGCCTGGTATCTGAAACCCGGCGACGTGATGGAGTGCGAGATCGAGAAGATCGGGATCCTTCGGAATCCCGTGATTTCCTGGAAACAGGCCCACGGCGAAAACGCAGCAGCCGTCTAACGAGCCGCGAGGGTATCTTTGATGCCACAGTCGTCGCAAAACAACAAAGTCTGGACCAGCGCGCTGAACCGGGAACCGGGCGTCCGGCCTCAACTGGCAACCTCCCAACCCGTTCGGTTTTACGATACGACGCTGCGCGACGGCGAACAAACCGTCGGCGTCGTGCTCGATCCGCAGCAAAAACTGGAATTGGCGCGGCAACTCGACACGCTCGGGATCAGCCGGATCGAGGCGGGATTCCCGCGCGTGTCGGCCGAGGATGGCGAGGCAATCCAGTTAATTCTGCAAGCGGATCTAAAAGCGGAAATCTGGGGATTCGGCCGCGCGACGCGAGCGGATGTCGACGAGGTGGCGCGCCTGAACTTGAAATTTTCTGTGATTGAAATTCCCACGAGCGACATCAAGCTGAGGGCATACGGAATTTCTCGTGAAGAGGCGGTGCGGCGAGCTGCGGATGCCGTTTCGTATGCAAAAAAACGCGGGATCTATGTGGCGTTTTTCCCTGTCGATTCGACGCGCGCGGATCTCGATTTTCTTAAAACGATTTACCGCGCCGCGCACGACGCAGGCGCCGACGAGGCGGTAATCGTTGACACGATTGGCGCGTGCGGCCCGGAGGCTGTCGAATTTCTTGTGGGAAGCGTCCGGGAATGGCTGGGAGAAAAGATTCCGGTGCATTTTCACGGGCACAACGATTTCGGCTTGGCGACGGCCTGCGCGGTGGCGGCGGTTCGCGCGGGTGCAACGTGGATTCAGGGAACGATCAACGGAATGGGCGAACGCGCCGGCAATGCGGATTTGGGCGAAGTCGCGTTGGCGCTGCAATACCTCTACGGTGTCCCTGTTGCGATGGACCTGACGCGTATTCGCGAAGTCTCTCGCGCCGTGCGCGAGGCGGCTGGATATCAGCTCGAGCCGTGGAAACCAGTCGTCGGGGAAAATCTGTTCGTACGCGAAAGCGGCGCAGTCGCGAGTCAGTTTCACATTCCGGAGGCGATCGAACCATTTTCCGCCGATCTGGTGGGGGCGCACAGGAAAATTGTGCTGGGGAAAAAGAGCGGGCTCGACAGCATCGCGCTGAAAGCCAAGGAGCTTGGGCTTGAGGTTTCCGAATCGCAGCGGCCTTCGGTTCTCGCAGCCGTCAAAAGCAAAGGGATCGCCGCGCGCCGCCTGTTGACGGACGCTGAATTTCGAGCCATCGTACAGAAAACCTGCGAACCGCCGCCGAAACTTAATTGATTGGCGCCCGACTCAGAAGTAGCGCCGTTCGTCACCGGTGAAAATGCGGCAGCACGGCTTCGCCGAAGAGGCGGGCTTGCTCGACTCGATCGTCTCCCCAAATTTCGAGCAATATATGCGAGCATCCCGCGTCGCGATATTCTTCAATCCGTCGGATGCAATCTTCCGGAGTGCCCGCAATCGGACAGACTTTCGCAAGAACTTCATCCGTGACCTTCCGCGCTGCCGCCAAACGCCCGCCGGATTCCATGGCCTCGGCGATGGGCTTGATCTCGTCGAATGTCAGCCCGGCTTTCTGCAACAGCACGTCGGCGGAGCCGCGGATATTCTGAACTTTGTTCGCCAGATACATCGCGGCCATCTCGCGCGCACCTTCCATGCCCTTTGCGCGATTTTTGTTGATGCTGCCTACGACTACCGAACCAAGATCCAGATTCGCGGAATTTTTTCCGGCCGCTTTCGCGCCTTCGAGCATGGATTCGCGCGCATAGCGAACAAACGCCGGAGTTGTGATGCTGGCGGTGAGCAAGCCATCGGAATGCGAGCCGGCCATTCGCTGCAAGACGGGTCCCGTAGCGCCAATGTAAATCGGGACGGAAAAGCGAGGCACATGGGCATCGCTCCGGAGCGCGGGAATCCGCGCTGAAAAAACTTTGCCGTCATAGCTGAACTCTTCTCCGCCGAGAACTCCGAGAATAATCTCGATGCTCTCGCGCATGACGGTCGCCGGCCCCGCGCCTTTTCCCGATTCTCCTTCGCCAATTTCCTTCATGAAAATTTTGGAAGCGCCGAGGCCCAGCAAAAATCGCCCCTCGCCCGCCATTTCCTGCAAGACGCGCGCTTCCATCGCAATCTGCACGGGATGCCGGGTATACGGAGAGATAATTCCCCATCCAATGCCGATTTTCTTGGTTTCGCGGGCGACGATGGCGGTCACGGAAGTTGAAGACCGCGCTTCCATCGAGTGTTTGCGCCACCACGGATACGCCTCGGCCAGCCAAAATGTATCAAACCCGGCGCGGTCACAGGCCTGCGCCATCCGTACTGTCTCTTCCACTGGTTCCATGCTGAGTTGCAGAACTCCAACGCGAAAAGGCACGCTCATGATTGTCTGTTTAACTCCTTCGTAAATTTTATTATCAAGGATTCGTCCAGGAGTGCTCGAGTCCCTTAATCAACGCCCACATGGTTTTATTCAAGGGAGTCGGAATGCCCAACTTTTCTCCCCAATGAACGATGGCGCCGTTCATGAAATCCACTTCGGTTTGACGGTGCGCCAAGACATCCTGGAGCATGCTCGCCTTGTGCTTGCCGGGAGCGGAGGCGCCTTTTTGCACCAGGTCGCGCGGATTGCCATGAAGCTCTATTCCCTGGGCTTTCGCTATGGCCATACCTTCGGATATCAGATCGTCAAATAATTGTCCGGTGGCCGGAAGGCGCGTGGCCGCGCCGTGATGCAGAAGCGTAAGAGCACCGACAGGGTTCGTCGCGGCATTGAAAATCAATTTCGTCCATTGCGCGCCGCGAGCATCTTCGAGCGGAATGATGTTCAACCCGCTGCGATTCAGTAAATCAGCGAGCGTCCGCACCCGCTCCATCGGCGTGTGACTTGGCTCGAACGGGCCGATCCATGTGTCGCCTTGAATGTCGTAGCCAACGTGTCCCGGTTCGATCACATGTCCCGCCGGAAAGGTTATCCCACGAATCACGTATCGAACATACTCGGCGAGAATCTCCTCGTTACCAACGCCATTTTGCACGGAGCAGACAGCGGCAGTTTCCGGGAAAATATGAGCCGTGGCGGCAATCGCGGGCCGGGTGTGAGTACTTTTTGTAGCTACAATTCCAAAATCGCAAATGGGAATTTCATGGGCGTCGGTGGTGGCCTTAACGGGAGCGGTAAAGTCGGCGGCGCCGGAAATCCGTAGCCCGCGTTTTCGGATTGCCTCGACGTGCTCCTTCGAAACGTCATAGGCATACACTTCTGCTTCGCCCTTCCGCGCCAAATGCGCCGCAAAGATGCTGCCCACCGCGCCGCAGCCCACCACGCATATTTTCATCGACCGTTACCAGGCCTTTCGGTTCCATCGAAGAATTTCCAGGGAACGTCCGCGAGATTTTCGCCTTCCTTCTTCCCAACCCGATACGTGTCCTGCGTGTACAGGCAAACTTTACCGTCCGCATCCACGACCTGCGGATGAAAGCTGAAAATCATATTTTCGCGCAGCTCGACACGAGACTCCGCGCCGATCGCGGGATATTCGAGCATCGTGGTCCCAATGGAATGCCCCGAAAGGTGGCCCAGACCGAATCCGCGCTTCTGGAAGATTTCGGCGGCTGCGTGATGGACCGCGCTCGCCAACTCCCCTTCGCGCATTTTCTCGCGCGCTGCTTCGCGAGCTTCCGGATAAATTTCGGCCATGGCCGCGGTGCGCGCGCTAACTTTCCCGCGGATGAGGGGGCGCGAAAATTCCACCCAATAGCCCGCGGTGCCGGCGAGCTCGAGGGAATAGAGCAGCAGATCATCCGCAGCGACGGCCCGATTCGCGGGAACTTTGAAGTGCGCTTCCGCCTCGCCGCCCGTTCCTGAAAGAACGATATTCATCATGCGCAGTCCCGCGCCGCGCGCGAAAAACCGCTCGACGGCCGGCGCCATGATTTCGGCTTCCGTCTTCCCCGGTTCGTACCCTTTCAGAAGCGCCCAGAAACCGTCGAGAATGATGTCCATGCTGTCGCGGATTTCAGCAAGCTCTTCGGCGCTTTTGATCGCGCGCGCTGCATCAAAATTCTTGTCGAACGAAACCAGTTCGAGAGATGACGCTGCAAGAGCACGATAATCCCGCACAGGCATGATGAAATTCATGCCGTAAATTCCCAGGCGTTTCCAGAGCTTCGCTTCGGCGCGCTCAAGCAGCCATTGTCCGGGAATCTCCGCCCAGACGTGCTCCTTCACCCACGGTTTGCTTTTATCGCCGATCCAGCGAGCCTCGCGCGGGAACAAGAGAAGCGGCTCGCCATCGAGCGGAATCAAAACGTAGACGTAGCGGTGCACGATCTCGAAATCGGAGACATAGCGAACCGCGCCCTCGAAGCCGGTATATTCATTCCCGCAAACAACTAACGCATCGATCTTTTCCGCAGCCATTGCGGCGCGAATGTTGTTGTAGCGGCGCTCGATTTCCTGATGACTTACCATGAGCTAAATTTCTCTCCACAAAACGGAATCACGTTGAGGCTTGCACCCAAATGCAAATCCGCGCAAACAACGTCAAACGCTAGCGCCACAAATTTCCGCGGCGGCGAGCGCGTACACCTTTGTCACATTCACCAAGGTTTGAATCGCGACTTTCTCGCCCTCCTGATCCCTTTCGCCGCTGGAAGGCCCGTAATTCAACGTCTCAATCCCGTATCGCGTCATCACCGAAGCATCGGAAGACCACTGCACGGTCGTCCGCTTCGGCGCGCTGCCCATCACGCGCGTGTGCATCGAGTCGATTGTCTTGACGAGCGCGTGATCCTCGCTGATTTGCGCGCCCGGCACGGATACATACGTCTCGAATTCGAGTCCGTAGTCCGGGTATCGTTTGCGAAGGTCCAAGAAGAGCTGCTTCGCAGCTCTTCGCGCTTCCTGCAACGGCATTGTTGGAGGCACACGAAGATCAAGGCACAAATCCGTGCGTTCCGGCGTCCGGCTGGCGCGCCAGATGTGCCCGCCTCGAATGCATCCCACATTCACAATTCCCTTGTGGCCCGCGTAACCGGATTTCGCTTCCCACGACGGCACCCACTCATACACGGCGGCAAGAACATCCTGCATGCGCCGAATCGAAGTTTCCCGATGGCGGCTCTGGCTGAACGCCGAGTGCACGTAAAGCCCGTGCGTGGTCAATCGCACCCAAAGAGAGCCGTAGTGACCGAGAACCATCTGCAAATCCGTGGGCTCGCCGAGGATGCACATGTCGGGAAGAATGCCGTGGTTGACCAGGTAGTGCGTTCCCACGCCGTAGCCACGATATTCCCTGCCAACAAATTCATCTCCCCACTGCGACTTTTCGATTTCTCCAACGACGGCTGCAATCAAAATGCTTCCGTCGAGTTTTGCTCCAGCGCGACGCAAAGCTTTTACCGCCTGCGTATAGCAAACGAGCGCACCTTTCATGTTGTAAATCCCAAGGCCGTAAATCATGCCATTCTTAATAATTGCCTTTGGCTTGTATCCAAGACCGGTCAGATATGTTTCGCGGCCCGTGTTCGACGTGTCCATGTGGCCGTTGAACATCAAACTCTTCCCGTTCCCGTCTCCTTCCCACAAACCCACGACGTTCGCGCGCCCCGGCTCAACTTCCTGCCAGACAACGTTCATCCCGGCGGCTTCGAGAACCGCGCGCATGTATTTCCCCATTTCCAGTTCTTCGCCCGTGCCGCTGGGAATATTCACGACGTCACATGACATCGAGACGATCTCTTCCTCATTCACTTGCGCGAGAATCGCCTCTGCAAAATCCGCTTTCATGGAACCGCCTTCCTTGTCACTGACGAAAATCATCCGGATAAGAGCAAAGCTTTTCGTTGCCCTTCTCCGTGATCAAGAAATTATCCTCGAGGCGCAAGCCTCCGCCGCCTTCCCAGTAAATTCCCGGTTCGATGGCCAGAACCATACCTTTGCGCATCGTCGCCGGCGCGGCTTGATGAGCGAACGGCGGTTCGTGCGCCCGCGCGCCCACTCCGTGGGCCACTGGATGCGACGGCTGGCCAGGATACCCGGCTTCGCTGATTCCTTCGCGGATTCTGTGGTCGAGTTCAGCGAGACTCGCGCCATCGCGCGCATATTTCGCGGCGTCATCGAATATTACGAGAAGCTGGTCAAGCAATTTGTCGTACTCCGGAGTCAGCTTGCCGGGGCAGAGATTCTTTGTCAGATCCGTCCAATATCCGTCCGCGCAGGCCCAGATTTCCACAAGCGTGGGCTCGTTCTTCTGAATCGGCCGGTGACTGGTGGCCGTGAACGTGGCAATACCTTTGCCGGACCACACAAGAGTGAAAGCGCGCGCCATCTCCACTTTTCGCTTGTAACCGATGCCCACGGCATGAATGTGGCCTTCGATCATGGCCGCCACTTCGCTTTCTTTCATGCCCGGCCGCATCTCCGCGCGGGCATGCTCCATGCCAATCGCCGCCAGTTCGTTGGCCAGCTTCATGCGCTCGATTTCCTGCTCCGTCTTGATGGCGCGAACTTCCGCGAGAAACGGAGCCGCATCCACCACCTGCTTTGCGACGCCCCGAAATGCGTCGAAATAGCCTTGCGTGTACAGGCTGGGCTCGCCAACCATGCGGTCGCAAATTTGCGCGAGTTGCGAAAGCTCGATGCCTACGCGGCCCGTCAATTTCTTTTCACGAAGAACGTCCAGGCACTGGTCGAGCGAGCGCGACATCGGCGGCCGGGGATCTTGCGGATGATAGAAACGGAACGAGCGCACATCTTTGTTCCAGGCTGTGCGTTGGGCCTCCTGATATTGCGGCTCGATGACGAGCAGCGTGGGGTCGCCTTCGCGAGGAAAAACTGCGATGTCGTATCCCTTCATGGTCCAATAATTCGTCAGGTAGAGAATATTATCCGGTGCGCGCACGACCAGCGCGTCCAGGTCGTGCTGCGCCATCATCTGACGCACGCGTTCCCATTTTTTTTGGTCGAGAGCGTAACCCACGCCTATTCCTATCCCGTTCCAGAGTCGTTCCAACTCCAGGACAGTTCCTTGCCCTTTATCAAGCGATAGAGAGCCGTATGCAACGGAGCGCTCAAGCCGTGTTCCGCAGCTTCGCGCGCGATTGCCCCGCCCAGAAAATCCACTTCTGTCTGTAAGTGGTGCCGGACGTCGTACAGCATAGACGGCGGATGGTCCGTTTGCGCTCCAACTTTATTCATCTCCCAGGGATCCTCGTGAAGAGTGATGCCCAGACCCGCTGCCACCTGCTTGCCTTCGTCGATCA
The DNA here is from genome assembly GCA_050746905.1 of Candidatus Acidiferrales bacterium. Classification (GTDB taxonomy): domain Bacteria; phylum Acidobacteriota; class Terriglobia; order Acidiferrales; family UBA7541; genus DAHUXN01. Next base: position 23,333 of record JBOGNJ010000027.1, on the reverse strand, counting down.
GATCGTGAAGCAGGCGGCCAAGATCGGCGAATCCGCCAGTTTCGGCGAATGCGCGGCAGTGCGGAAGCTCCGTCAAAGCCGAAACAACGTTCACCGACGCGTTGAAAATCAGCTTCGACCACTGCGCCGGACGCGCGTCTTCCAACGCCACTGCTTTCAAGCCTGATGCCACAATCAAATCGGCCGCCTCGCGCACCTTGGAGAACGGCGTATTCGTCGGCTCAAAGGGGCCCATCCACGTCGGCGTGTCGAGCTCGTATTGCACGTGCGTGTCGCTGTGGCGCGTCCCGCTCATGAATGTGGTGCCGCGAATGATGGGAGCGCCGGTGAGCTTGGCAATCACTTCCTCGCATCCCAGGCCATTTTGCGCCGAAAGCACGGCGCCTTTCCCGAAATGCTTCGCGACCGGCGTGACTGCTTCCACTGTCTGCGTGGCCTTGCAGGACACAATGCCCAAGTCACACTCCGGAATCTCTTTGGGATTTGCTGTGGCCCTGAGCTTCACCGTGAATTCATGGTTTCCGGAAACGCGCAGGCCGTGCTCGTTCAAAGCTCTCGCATGTTCCGGACGGCGAACGAACGCGTGGACGTCCGCCACTCGCGCAAGGTGCGCCGCGTACAGACTGCCGATGGCGCCACAACCGATAATACAAACGCGCATTGCTATCCGTTTTACCTTCGCGCCAGTTTTTTTGGGAAGAGAGGATTCCGTAGCGAAAAATCTCCGCCCGATTCGAACTGCGGCGCTTCAAGCAATTCCGCGGCGCTGCTCGACTCGGATTCGCTGCATCCCTTGGCCCTGGCGGGCGCGCTCGACGGAATGGAACAGGCTGTCGCCCGAATTGTGCGAATCCTCGATCAGAGCTCCGCTCGAACACAAAGCATCCTGCAAAGCCGCGCACACGGTGTGCACTGGGGCGGCGCCGCCTTCTCCCATGCCTTTCGCGCCATTGTAAGAAAACGGCGAAGGCGTTTCGAGATGGCCATACAGAATGTCGGGCATATTCATCGCGGTGATGGGCGTGTAATCACTGAACGTGCTGGCAAGCATGTCGCCGTCTTTGGCATACGCGCAGTTTTCCATCAACGCTGCTCCAATGCCGTGAGCTGTGGCGCCGTGCACTTGCCCCTCAACGATCATTGGATTGATCGCCTTCCCGCAATCGTCTACGGCGGCATAGGCGAGAATCTTCGGCTGGAAAGTTTCCCGATCCAGTTCGATAACGGCGATGTGCAATTGCGCGGCATAGGTAAGCGTCAAATTGCCATATTTGCGCTTCAAATCGGGAATCTTGAACGGGGCCTTGTAGACGTGCCGGCAATTCAGCGTAATGTCGGAGAGGCTTCCAGGCAGTCCCGCATTGTTCACGTTGATCAGATTCGCCAGTCCCCAGAAATTAATTGATTTCTTCGTTTTCTTCACGCGAACCTCGGGCCCTTGCGCTCCCACGCCAAATTCCAGATCTTTTTCCTTGGCTTTCAGGGCAAACGCTGCCAGACGGCTCAATTCCGCGCGCAGCTTTTCAGCCGCGCCATGAATGGCCGAAAGTCCGCTGACGGCAAATTGGCTCGCATAAGTTCCCGTGTGGCCCGTGTAGACGTTTGCTTCGCTGTCGAACCCCGGCCGAACGTTCACAATCCCCGGCGAAATTCCCAAAGCGTCGGCGACCACTTGCGATGCCGTGGTCTCATGGCCCTGGCCCTGCGGCACGGAGCCGAGGTTGACGACCACTTCTCCATAAATATCCAGCTTGACGATGGCTGCTTTCGATTGTCCCGAATACGGCGCATAGGAGTTGATGATCTGCGCCTGGCCGAAATTGTTGGTTCCCGAGTCGAGCGTGGTTCCAATCCCGATTCCGACCATGCGGCCTTCTTCCCGCGCTTTTTTCTGGTTCTTCTTCCACTCGTCCCAGCCGATCAACCTTTTTGCCATTTCCAACATGCCGGGATAATTTCCGGAGTCGTACACGCAGCCGTTTGGAGTGGTGTACGGAAATTCGTCCGGACGGATGTAGTTTTTGAGGCGCATGGTGTCCGCGGGAATCTTCAAGCTGTGGGCACAAATATCGATGATTCGTTCCAGGAACCACAGGTGCTGCATGCGGGAGTAACCGCGATTCGGTCCAACGGGACACTTGTTGGTGCAGGCTTGCGAAAAATCGATTCGCATATTGCGGATGCGATACGCGCCCGGCAAAACTTGCGCCCAGATGATGCAGCCGAGAGGCTCGTAGCGAGGATAAGCGCCGCAATCATCTATATGGCGCGATTCGATAGCAGTGATAACTCCCTTTTCATCCAACGCCACGCGCGTATCGAGAAATGTGCGCTCATTTCCGTGGGCGCTCGCCAGCATGTGCTCGGTGCGCGTCTCCGTCCACTTGACTGGGCGTCCGCCGCATTTTCGTGATGCCAGGGCGCAGATTGCCATGTATGGGTAATTCGTGATCTTGATTCCAAAACCGCCGCCGATATCCAGGCTCTGCATGCGCATCTGGTCGATGCGCACACCTAACGCGGGCGAAAGGAATTGGACGGCGAATGCAGGGAACGAATTATTCGTCCAGAAATCGATGCGCTCCTGCTTCAGATTCCATTGCGCGATGACGGCGTTGTTTTCCAGCGGCGCGCTGGTGAAGCGATGGAAATGGAGCCGGTCAATGTGAATGATATTGGCCGCGCGTGCGAATGCCTTATCCACGTCGCCATATTCGAACAGATCGTGGAAATTGCGATTCGTTCCAGCCGTTTCGTGGAGGATAGCTTCATCACGTATGGCCGTTTCCGCATCCATTACGGGCGGTAAGCTTTGATACTCAACTTCCACCAATTCGGCGGCATCGGCAGCGGCCATGCGCGAAGTAGCCACGACGGCAGCCACTGGCTCTCCCTGGAAGCGGACTTTTTCGACTCCCATCGGCAGGTCGACAATTTTTTGGCCGGCTCCGGGACCAATCTCCGGAAAGGGCTTCACAAGAGTTGCGACTTCGGCGCCCGTCAGAGTACACACGACTCCCGGAGCGTTGTCCGCCGCGGAAACGTCCACGCGCTCGATTCGCGCATGCGCATACGGAGAGCGAACCAGCGAGAGATACAACATCCTCTCGATCTTGTTGTCGTCCACGTAGGTTCCCTGCCCTTGTACCAGACGGGATTCTTCGCGACGCTTCACGGGCTGCCCCACCCACTTGGCGGGTGCAGTCTCCGTGCTCTTCCCCTTGCGAGCGCTTCGGCGCCGCTTTACCGCCTTGGCGGAAACTCGCTTTTTCTTCACCACGCTAGGCCCTCCGGCCACTACGAATGTGCGTTAGCTCAAGCCAACGCCGCTTGCAGCGCGTCGATCATCTTTTGTGCGTTTTTCTTCGCGAGCGGCTCAAGCAGGCCGCCGGCAAGCGACGCCAGTCTGCCCACAATTTGCGAATCGCCCTTCCAAATAACCTTAGTCCCGTCCGCGGTTTTCTCGAGATCGAATCCCGTCGTAAGTGTTACCGTGCCGCCCGCGGCATCGCCCTTGCCCTGATAGACGGCGTGGAGTGGCCTTACCGCTTCCAGCAGCGTCATTTTCAGTTTTGCGTTGCTGCGTATGTGTGAAATTCCCACGCGCAGGTTGACCGTGAAATTCTTCTCGTCTTCCTTCTGCATGCTCTGAAAATCGGGGAGCAGCGGACAGAAGCGTTCTGCATCGGTGAGAAAATCGTATACTTCCTCTGGACTCTTGCGAACGCTGAAATCCCCGCCAAAGCCCACGTTCATTTTCCTTGATCCTTCCCCATGGATTCGGCGGCCGCTTCAATCGCCTTCAAAACATTCTGGTAGCCCGTGCACCGACAGGTATTTCCCGCAATCGCCTTGCGAATATCTTTTCTCTTCGGGCGCGGGTTCCGCGACAGCAGATAGTAGGTGGACATCAAAAGCCCGGGCGTGCAATACCCGCACTGCAATCCGTGGCATTCCGCGAAAGCCTTTTGAATCGGATGCAATTCATCGCCGCGAGCTAATCCCTCGACCGTAACCACCTCTCCTTGATCGGCCTGGATCGCAAAAACGGTGCACGACTTCACTGTCGCTCCATTCAGAAGCACCGTGCAAGCGCCGCAATAGCTCGTGTCGCATCCGATGTGCGTGCCGGTAAGATTCAACTCTTCGCGCAGCAGATCGACGAGCAGCAGGCGCGGCTCTACTTCAAGCGTGTAAGGAGCGCCGTTGACGTTCACGCGCAGGAAAACCCGTTCAGGCCCGTCCGGCATATTCGTGACTCGCCTCCACATGTTCTCCGCGCGCGCGCCGCGCGGCGATTTCGATCGCGCGCTTCACCAGGCTTCCGATCAAAACGCGCTTGTAGTCAGCCGACCCGCGCATGTCGGATTGCGGTTCGGCAGCAGCCATCGCGGCTTCGCCGGCCGACTGGATCGCTCGCGAAGTAATTTTATGTCCACCCAATTCCTTTTCGGCATCCGCTGCCAGAATAGGCAAAAGTCCCACGCAACCCAGCACGACGCGCGCTTCGCCGCAGGTGTCTTTGTCCGCCATTGTCAAGTGGACTGCCGCTGTGGCGCTGGCATATACGGGCGCGCAGCGCTTGAAAGCCAGATACGCACCGCCAGAATTTTTCGGCGGCATTTTAACGATAACTTCGCGCACCAGCTCGCCCGGCGCAAGCGCCGTCGTGTACGCGTCCAGAAAAAACTCCGAAAGCGGAATGGTTCGCGATGTCTTCGGCCCAGAGCACGCCACTTCCGTCGAAAGCGCCAACAGCACGGGCCCCCAATCGCCCGTGGGATCCGCTTCCGCCAGTGACCCGCCGATGGTCCCGCGGTTGCGCACCTGAACGTCGGCGATGCCTGCAGCGCAATCATGCAGAATTGGGATATGAGTGGCGATTTCTGATTCCTCGATCTGGGCGTGGCGCGCCAAAGTTCCAAAATGGATTGCGTCGCCGCGTTTTTCGATCTGAGAAATCCCGCAGATGAAGTTCAGGTCCACCAATGCGGTTGGTTTCGAAAGCCGCAGCTTCATTAAGGGGATGAGGCTCTGGCCGCCCGCCAGTGCTTTCGCATCCTCGCCAAGTTCCGAAAGCATTGTGGCCGCTTCTTCCAACGATTTGGCGCGAAGATAGCGGAATGCAGCTGAATACACAGCGTGTCCTTTTCCCTACTATGGAACCCGCGCTTGCATACGACTTGTATACCAGACGAGCGATTCTAAAACCAACTCCTCTTGCATTCAAGCACGAATCACGTGACTTCATTCTGGAAATGCTCTCCGCGGTCGTTTATAGTCCGTGGCAGACCATTCGATGAAACACCCGAGAATCTTTCCTATCCTGCTCGCAGCCGGAAAACCATCGCGCCCGCACGAGCAAAACGCATCCGCCAATCTCGCCGGCAGAACAGCCTTACAGGTGGCTGTCGAAAATTGTGCGCACCTCGAACGCCCCACCGTGGTTCTCGGTTTCAAATCGGAGCAACTCCGTCCAACGGTACCTGCCCGCGCACGCATCGTCGTCAACCATCGCTGGCGCGCGGGGCAGTTAAGTTCCCTTCTCTCGGGACTGCGAAAGGTGCCATTGGACAGCGCGTTCTTGCTTTACCCCACCGATCTCGTATTTCTGACGCGCCCTGTGATCCGCACTCTCGTTGCGGGGTTTCGGCGTTGCACGAAAACTCAGAAAATCGTCATGCCCGTATATCGCGGACGGGACGGGCATCCCGTGATTTTTGCCGCCGGACTCCGGGCCGAGCTAGCTCACGCGCGAACCGCTCGCGACATCGTGTACAGTGACCCGCGCCGCATCAAGCGAGTGCGCGTGTCGACCTCGGCAATCTGGAAAGACTTTGGCGCGCATCCACCCCCGAACACGTAGTTTCCTGCCTGCAAAAAATGGCATCGTCACCCCTCCCGATGCATCATTTTCGCGAAACCCGGGCTGGCGATTGCGCGGGAGGAATATTCTGGTTCAGCCGGAAAAAGTTGCCGGGGTCATAGTGACTTTTCACCGCCACAAGGCGATCCCATCGCTCGCTGTACGCCTCTTTTGTGCGGTCCTCTTCGTCGCCACTCATGAAGTTGACGTAGACACCCGGCTGCATGGCGGGCCGCAGTTTCGCAAATAAATTTCGCACCCAGGAGACGTTTTCAGCGTCCGCCGATGCATCAGACCAGTCGGCCAAAATATTCATGATGTACGGAGCGTCCCGGCTGCCGAACGCCGTTTCGGAAGCGCCTACGCGTCCGGCTGCGCCTCCCAGATACGCAAGCTCAATTTGACTGTTGGCCGAAGGCACAGAAGAAAGAGCCTCCATCATACAAAGAATCGAGTCATCGCCAAGCCTTTTGAAATATCCCGACTTGGTGTAGTAGCGCCGTCCGTGCGGGAATTCCGCGTCCGCCATTGTTTGCAGCTCCAAAAAAGGAACCGTTCTTTTCGTCACCGCGATTGGGCTCCCCAGCGACAAAATGTGCTCGAGTTGGCGCTCGCCCGCTCTTCGTTCACCGAACCACGCGATGGTTTCACTCAACGCGGGAGCTCTATTCGCCGCGACAGCCACACCTGCCGCATCAGGCATAACGCGCAAGGAAAGATTCCACTTCAGCTCGTCAGGAGCACCGGGCATAAAGTCGCGCCAATAGCGCAGAGTGGGAAAAATTTCATCCTTCACACACAGGCCGCTGCCGAGCATCACAGAGATCATGGAATGAAGCTTCAACACGAACTCAGTCACGACTCCAAAATTTCCGCCCCCTCCGCGTAACGCCCAAAAAAGCTCGTTGTTTTCTCGTGCGCTCGCACGCACGATAGAACCATCCGCGGTCACCAAACTGAATTCTTCCACGTTGTCGCAAGACATCCCGAACATACGAGTCAGCCAGCCCGTTCCACCTCCCAGGATCAGGCCGCCCGCGCCGGTATGCGAGACCACCCCCGCCGGGTAAACAAGCCCTTCCTGCTGCGTCGCTGTATCGATCGTCCCCAATTGGCATCCGCCAGCGGCGTAGGCGAGCCGCACTTGCTCGTTGACGACAATGCTGCGCATTCTGGATAGATCGATTACTAATCCACCATCGCAGGAACTGAACCCCGCAAGGCTATGCCCTCCGCATCGCACCGCCGTTAGAATTCCGGCAGCGCTCGCGGCCCGGACAGCCATCTGCACGTCGGGGACATTGTTGCATCGCGCAATCAGACCCGGATTGCGGGCGGCGCTTGCATTCCAGATGCGCCGAGCGTCGCTGTAGCCCGGATCCTCGGGACGAAGCAACTCACCTTTGAACTTGCCTTTGAGCTGACCCGCAAGATCTTCGAGATTCTTTGCCATACCGATGCTGTGGTGACACAAAGAAAGAATTACGCCCGGTTCCGTCACGCCGGATGCGAATCTTGCCGCGTCCGGCTAGTTCGAGTCCGCAGCGGCGGCGCCGGCCGTTCGAGATGTCGCTTGAGATACATTGACCGGTGCGATCCCAGCCGCTTTGAGCTTGGCGTTAAACGCGGGAAGGTCCGTGTTCAGGACGCGCGTTAAATCAGCCAATTGCTCGCTAAGTTCCCCGGAGAGCTCGTTAAGAACAGCAATATCTTGAGTCGTGGGGCCGTAATCCCCCCCCAGATAATTCTGCATCGCGGCCAGCCGGTTGTTTAATTGCAACGGATAGATAAGCGTTTGGTCGTCAAAACCCGTGAAGCGCGGCTCATATAGGCGGTGCAAGACCGCGTCGAGCCGTTCATCCAACGTTCGAGCTGCGCCTGTGATTGCGGCGTTACTGCCGGCCTTCTGGGATGCCGCGTTCACTTGCCCCTGGATTTCGCTAATTTGGTTGATGGCGTCATCGGCGGCCGAAAGTTTGTCGCGCGCCTCAAGCGTCAGAGTCAGTTGTTCTTTGTATTGCTCCGTCGTGGTTGCGACGCGCGGATCTTTCTTGATTTCGAAAGCCTGCGTTGTCGATTGATCTCCGACCGTGAGTTTCACTTTATACTCGCCGGGCGCTGCTTGCGGCCCGCGCAAGCTTCCACCCAGGAGGAAAGTCCTTCCCTCAACGCCGCGCGCATCTGGATAGCGCATGTCCCACGCAAAACGGTTCAGGCCCTGCTCATTCGTGAGGACGGCTTGTCCGCGTCCTCTTCGCTGGCCGCCGCTCGTGAATTTCCTGATGGTCTTGCCATCGACGTCCTGAAACTCCAGCGTCACCGGCTGCTCTGAAGCTTGCGGCAAGTCGTAATCAACAATGACACTCCCTGAGTAAAGTCCCACGCCTCCGCCTCCGAAACGGCCGCCGCGTCCGGTGCGATAGGCCGCGCGGGGTTTGAACAGCCTCATTTTGCTGCTCATTTCATCAGACGTCGTCTCCTCAAGTGGGCTGATGTTGTCGAGAATCCAAAATGCACGCCCTTGCGTGGAGGCGATGAGGTCACTATTTTTCACGGTCAGATCCGTGACCGGCACAACAGGCAAATTCAGCTGGAGACTCCGCCACTGGCCGCCCTCGTCAAACGAAACGTAGACGCCCGTTTCCGTTCCGGCAAAAAGAAGCTCTGGGCGCGCAGGATCTTGGCGAACGGTGCGCACAAATGTGCCTGAAGGAATGCCGTTAACGATCAATTTCCATGTCTTGCCATAATCGTGAGTGCGGTAAATGTAAGGCCGGAAATCATCCATCTGATAGCGGTTCACGGCAGCATAGGCGGTGCTGGGATCGTGCGAGGACGCCTCAATGATGTTGATTCGCGTCCACGGTTGGATTCCCTCGGGCGTGACGTTGCTCCACGTCTTTCCTCCATTGCGCGTTACGTGAATCAGGCCGTCATCGGAACCGGCCCAAATGGTGTTCTTATCCACGGGCGATGCGGCAATTGTGAACACCGTGCAATAAACATCCTCCAAGCGGCCGCCATTTTCTCGGATTTTGTCATTTCGGGTCAGATCCGTACTGATGGGCTGCCAACTCGCGCCCTGATCCGTGGACTTAAACACCACATTTCCACCCGCATAAATCACGCCGGGGTCCACGGGCGTCTCGGCAATCGGAAAAGTCCACTGAAAACGGTATTTCTGCTGCGAGCCGGTTCGTCCGCCCGGATAGTCCGGCCAAACGGTGATGTTTCTCGCGATGCCGGTTCGGCGGTCGAAGCGCGTCAGCAAACCCCAGTACGCGCCGGCGTAAATAATGTTTGAGTCCTGCAAGTCGGGAACAACGTAGCCGCTTTCGCCGCCGCCCACTTGTTCGAACGCGGGGCCAGACGCCGCTCCCGGCCCCGCGCCGCGTCCTCCCGCTGAGGCGTCGCTCGAAATGGAAACAGTGGTGTTGTCCTGCTGGGCGCCGTAGATGCGATAGGGGAAACTGTTGTCGGTTCTCACGGTGTAAAACTGTGCGGTTGGTTGATTGTTCTCCGAGCTCCAGCTCTTTCCTCCGTCGAACGTGACGGTGGCCCCGCCGTCATTGCCATTCACCATTCTTTGGTCGTCATGCGGATCAATCCACAGGTCGTGATAGTCACCGTGCGGTGTTTGGATTCTTCCCCACGTCTTGCCGCCATCGGTCGATTTGTAAAAATCCTTGGAGGAAAAAGTGTAAACAGTGTCCAACTGCTGCGGATCGGCAAAAATATGACCGTAATAATACTGGCGCGAGTGCATCTCGAAACTGCCATTGAGTAATTGCCAGGTCTTGCCCGCATCATCGGAACGATAAATTCCGCCGTCGTCTCCTCCAATCGTCGCCCACACTCGCCGGGAGTCCATCGGTGAAGCCGTCAGCCCAATCTTCCCCATGTCGGTTTTGGGGAGCCCGTCGACCAAGCGCGTCCACGTGTCGCCGCCATCGGTCGTCTTGTAGATTCCCGAGCCTGGCCCTACTTCATCAATGTCCCACGGCATGCGAAGCACTTGCCAGGTCGACGCGTACATAATTCGAGGATCGCGAGGGTCGGCCACCAGATCGGCCGCCCCCGTTTTGTCGTTGACGAACAGAATTTTCTTCCAGGTTTGCCCGCCATCTTCGCTGCGAAACACGCCGCGCTCTTCATTCGGGCCATACGGATGCCCAATCGCAGCCACGTAGACGAGGTCAGGATTGCGCGGGTCGATGAGAACCTTGCCGATTTGGCTGGTGTCCCGCAGCCCGATGTTGCGCCACGTCTTGCCGCCGTCCGTGGATTTGTACACGCCGTCGCCATGCGAAATATTTGAACGTAAACACGCTTCGCCCATGCCAACATAAATAATGTTGGGATTGGATTCGGAAACCGCAATGGAGCCAACGGAGCCAGTTTTGAAAAATCGGTCCGAGATAGGCGACCAGGTGATCCCTGCGTTCACCGTCTTCCACACACCTCCGCCTGTCGCGCCCATGTAGTAGGTAAAACGGTCGTTCACGAGCCCCGCCACGGCGGTCACGCGCCCTCCGCGATCCGGCCCAATCGAGCGCCACCGGAGCGCCTGACCAAGATCGAGGGTCTCTTGTGCGCCAAGAATGCGCGCTCCGGCCAATACCAGCAACGCTACTGCCAGAAAGGTGAGAAAACGCCGCCGCGGATTCATGGAAAGCTCCTTGGAAGACAATGAGGATCCAAAATAGCGAAATCTTTGCGAGACTAAATTCTCCGCGATTTCAAATCCCCCTACATCTGTGCGCCTACGGTCTTCGCAGTTTCGCGATTTCCGCTTGCAGCGACTGCCAGCGCGTCATCAGCTTTTCGCGCTTCGACTCATACGTCTGAAAAACCTCATACGTCTGCGCCGGCGGTGCGGAATCGGCGCTTTCGACCACATTCATTAAGTCCGCATATTGAGCGTCGAGTTCAATCGGATAAACGAGTGCAGCCCACCGCGTGACGGATGCGACTTGAATGAGTTGTCCTTCGATCTCATCCATCTGTTGGTCCAGGCCGGCGATGGATTGAGCTCGCGAAGCATCGGCGCTCTTTTGTGCGTCGAGCGCGGCCCGCGCGGCGCGAATGGCGTTGACGGCGTTGTGTACCTCAGTGACGCGATCACGCAGCTTCACGGCAAATTCGTATTGTTTCTCGAAATCTGCCTGACTGATTTTCACGCGCGGGTCGGCTTTCACAACAAGCGGCGCCGTGTAGTCTTTTCCAGCGACGTTGAGCTTCACTTGATAGTCGCCCGGCGGCACAAGCGGACCACCCCTCTGCGCTTCCATGATGACCATGCCGGGCACTACCGTCGGTCCATCCAACCGATAGTTCCAAACGAAACGATTGAGGCCGGGCCGCGCGGGCAGCGACTCGCGTCGAAAAACTCCACGCCCACCTCGTGCTGCGCCACGCGCGCCACGTTGCATTTCACTGGTGGCGTGATGTACGACTTGACCGTGACTATCCAGAATGTCGAGCGTCACTGGACCTGACGTCGTGGAATTCAAGTAATAGTCAACAACGGCGCCGCTGGGCGGATTTTGCCCGGCGTTTCTGCGCCTTCCTTGCCCGCCGCCGAATCCGCCGCCGTGCTCGCGATACGCAACCGCCGGGGTAAACAGATGGGCAGGCTCTGACGCTATCTCCGCGCTCGCTTCACGCAGCGGCGTAATGTTGTCCAGAACCCAAAATGCGCGCCCGTGGGTCGCAACCACTAAATCATTGCCGTGAATGGCCGTGTCGTATACGGGAACGACTGGAAGGTTCAACTTAAGCGGTTGCCAATTCGCGCCGTCGTCAAAGGAAATGTAGACGCCGCGCTCGGTGCCCGCATAGAGCAGGCCCTTGCGGACCGGATCCGCGTGAACGGAGTGCACATAATCCTGCTCACCAATTCCATTGGTGATCGACGTCCAAGTCTTGCCGAAGTCGGTGGTCTTGAAAATCATTGGGTGAAAATCGTCGGAAAAGTGCAAGTCGGCCGCAATGTAGGCGGTTCCCGCATTCCAGGGAGACGGTTCAATCAGATTGACGCGAGACCACTCCGGCATTTGCTTCGGCGTCACGTTCGTCCAGTGCTTCCCGCCGTCCTCAGTAACGTGCACCAACCCGTCATCGCTTCCAGCCCAAATAAGGTCCTTCTGCACCGGGGATTCCGCAATCGCATAGACCGTGTCGTAATACTCCGCGCTGGAATTATCGGGAGTCAGCGGCTCCGGCGTCGAATGCTGCTTGCTCTTGTCGTTGCGCGTCAAATCGGGGCTGATGATGGACCAGCTCATTCCGCCGTCGGTGGTCTTGAAAACCACTTCCCCGCCCAAATAGAGGACGTTCGGATCGTGCGGCGATATTTGCATCGGCGCAGTCCACTGGAAACGATGCTTCACGTCCGACGCCGGATGGGCGCGCGCGCCAAACCACGGAGCGATATCCTGAACCTGGCCAGAGTGCCCGTCGTAACGAGTGAAGTGGCCGTTATGGTCTCCCGCGAAAATAATTTCCGGGTCCCGCGGGTCTGGACAAATGAAGCCCGATTCTCCGCCGCCCACCGAATGCCAGTCATTCTCTCCAATGGAGCCGGAATCCGTGCGGCTTCGGATGGCTACGCTCCCGCTATCTTGCTGGGAGCCATAAATGTAATAGTTGAATTCGTTGTCAGTCGTGACGTGATAAAACTGCGCCGTCGGCTGATTATTCTCCTGTGTCCACGAAGCCCCGCCGTCTGTAGTAATCGTTGCGCCACCATCATCCGCTTCGATCATGCGCTCCGGATTCGTGGGATCGATCCAAAGCTGGTGATTATCGGTGTGGTTCAGGGGAAGAGTTTGGAACGTGTGGCCTCCATCGGTGGAACGAAACAGGCCCACGTCGAGCGAGTACACTGTGTCCACATTTTTCGGGTCCGCGAAGATATGATTTTGGTACCAGGGACGCACCCAGAGCGGCTCATCATTCACCATCTTCCAATTTTCGCCGCCGTCGTCAGAGCTGTAGATCGCATTCACCTTGGCCTCGATAATGGCGTAAACGCGATTCGAGTCCGCGCCGGAAATTGCCACACCGATTCGGCCTAAAATTCCGCCGGGAAGGCCATGCCCCTCCAAGTGCCTCCAGTTAGCACCTCCGTCGGTGGTTTTGTAGAGGCCGCTGCCGGGGCCACCGCTGATCATGCTGTAGGCTGTACGGCGGACTTGATACATCGCGGCAAACATGATTTGCGGATTCTTTGGGTCTGCCACCAGATCGGTCGCGCCGGTTTTGTCGTTGACATAAAGAATTTTCTGCCACGTCGCGCCGCCATCGGTTGAGTGGAATACGCCCCGCTCGCTGTTCGGCCCAAACGCGTGCCCGATGGCCGCCACGTAAACGTTGTTCGCATCGGTAGGATTCACAATGATGGTGGCGATATGCCGCGTATCGCGCAGACCGATGTTCGTCCACGTCTTGCCCGCATCGGTTGACTTGTAAATGCCGTCGCCAAAAGTGATGTCATTGCGCAAGCACTGCTCGCCGGTGCCAACGTAAATAATGTTGTGATTCGAGGGAGCCACGGCGATGGCTCCGATGGAAGAATTCGGCTCGCGATCAAAAATGGGAGTCCACGTCAGGCCGGCATCGGTTGTCTTCCATACGCCGCCGGCGGCCGCGCCGAAATAGTACGTGTGGGGGTCGCCGGGGATGCCTGTCGCCGCTTCGGCGCGCCCGCCGCGGAACGGCCCAACCAGTCTCCAGCGCATGCCGTCGTACAGACTCGCAGGATAAGATTGCGGAAATGCCGCGGTCGTTAGAAGCATTCCGGCAAAGAGCGCAAGCAACACCCGACTCATACGGCGAATAGCGGCGTCGATCATCTCTATCTTCCTCCTATCTGCACAGACGAAGCTCTCTCCAAATCGTCAGCCCACAAGTGCACAACCAATTCACAACCGCTCAGAGGGCTGGTTTCTCAGGCAATTCCGCCGACGCAACAGCGCCGCCTGCGGTCTGGCTGCGTCTCCAAAACAAATAAGCAATCGTCAGAAACGCCAGCCACGGCAACCCCGAAAGAATCGTCGGACGCATTCCGGGAACCCACCACGTGGTGATAATGATTCCCGAGATCAGAACGGCCCCGAGGACCGAAGTGTACGGGTATCCGATCATGCGCACCGGCAACTTGCGTCCTCCGCGCGCTTTCCAAGCGCGGCGAAAAAAAAGATGCGTTACGAAAATCATCACCCATACGAATAGCCCGCCAAACAGCGCGATCCCAAACAGGTAAACGTAAGCGCTCGACGGATAGAGGATCGCGACAACAGTAGCGATCACCAAGCCTGTCGTCGACAACAGCAGAGCCGGCAACGGAACTCCCCTCGCCGTTACCCGGCCCAGGCCTTTCGGTGCGTATCCGCCGCGGGAAAGCGAAAAAATCATTCGCGTGGCCAAATAGAGGTCGCAGTTCATGCTGGAAAGAGCCGCCGTCAGAACGACAAAATTCATCAGCTGCGTGGCGGCAGGTATGTGCATCAATCGGAAAACGCTGACGAAAGGACTGGCGGTGACGTTGGCACCGGGTTGAATGCTCATCCATGGCACCACGCCCACCAGGACAATCATGGAACCGATGTAAAAAAGTATCAGGCGGAACACCATCCGGCGCATCGCCTTGGGCACAGCCTCGTCAGGCGTCTGCGCTTCACCTGCGGTGACCGCCACCACTTCCGTCCCGATGTAGCTGAAAATGACGAAACACATGGCCATCCAAACGCCGGTCCATCCGCGGGCGAAGAATCCTCCGCCCGTGCTGAAATTTCGCAAGCCCGGACTCGGCGCGGACGGCATCAGCCCAAACAGAACAACGATGCCAAACCCAATGAACGCGAGAATCGCGACCACTTTGATCATCGCAAACCAATATTCGAACTCGCCGAAATTCCCCACGCCGCTCGCGTTGACAATCACCAGCAACAGCGAAAACAGAACGATCCATATCCACGGCGCAACCTGCGGAAACCACCAGCGGCAATAAATAGCCACCGCCGTTGCCTCACCGCCGATGGCGATGCACTGGCAAGCCCAATACGTGTAACGTACGACGAAACCGGCCCAGCGGTTGACATACAGCTCCGCATAAACGCCGAAGGAACCCGCGGTCGGATGCGCGACCGCCATCTCCGAGAGCGTGCCCATCAACAGCAAAGCCAGAGCGGCTCCGAGCAAGTAGCTCACAATCACCGCGGGACCCGCGGTATGCACCGCCAGAGAACTGCCAAGAAACAGCCCCGTGCCGATCGCTCCACCGATGGCAATCATCGTCATCTGGCGTGTACTCAACGCTCGCGACAGGCCTCGCTCTTTGTCGAGGACGCCGTCAACGGCCACTTGATGGTTGAGTTCGCTCACTGTACGTGCCAAGTGATTCGGTTTCCGCCCATGAGGCTCGTTTCGGATCCGCGCCTACACCGCTTGTTCCTCGTGCACCATTAGTTCAGGAAATTTCTCAAGTGCTTCGAGCACTTGGCGCACATCCTCAAGCGTGTTATGCACGTGAAATGAAATTCGCAGGCCATCGTGACGTCCTGACACGATGATGTTCATGTCCGCCAGCTTCGCAATTACGGCGTTCACGTTACTCGATTGCAGAACCACGAGCGGCCCCACGCTGTCGAGCGGCGTTTTCACGCGAATTCCCAGACCGCGCGCCCCTTCCATCAGCGCCCGAGCCAGCCCCCGCACTTGCTGCGCGATATTCTCCAACCCGATCTCTTGCAGCAGCGCGATTCCCGCGCTGGCCGCGTATATATTCGGAATCGGCGGCGTGCCTGCCTCAAAACGACGCGCATCTTCCGCCAGGTCCAAATGCTTTACATCAAATGCAAACGGCTGCGCCTGCGCAAACCAGCCCGAAATCGTCGGAATCAGAGAAGGAATCAGATTCTTCCGCACGTAGAGAAATGCCACGCCCGAAGACGCCAGCAGATACTTCAATGTGCCGCTCACATAAAAATCCACGTCCAGCGACTTCACGTCCACGGGCCGCGTCCCGCAGTCCTGATAATCGTCCATGAACACCACAGCGCCCTGGGCATGCGCCAGGCGGGTGATCTCTGCCACATCGGAACGAAAGCCGTTCATGAAGCATATGTGCGTCAACGGCACTACGGCCGTTTGCTCATCGATGGCTTTTGCATAGTCTTCCGCCGGCAAGCGCCCTTCGTGGGCGGCGATAAACTCAATCTGCGCGCCGCGCCGCCGTTGCGCCAGCCACACGTGGCCCATCGTCGGGAACTCGAATTCCCCCATCACAACTTTCCGCCGCTGGACGAAGTCGATTGCGCTGGCAATCGAGTTCATCCCAGCCGAAGCGCTCGGGATGACCGCGACTTCACTCGGTTCGGCTCCGATGAATCCCGCAAACTGCGCCCGCACAGCCTCGTACTTTTCCACCCACAAATCCCACGGTGAACCTTCCTGGTGCCAGGTTGCGACGTACTGGCGCAAAGCCGCATCCACCGAATCCGAAAGCGCGCCCTGCGAGCAGGAATTCAAATAAATTTTGTGCTTAAAGATTGGAAATCGCGACCTGATCGCCCGTAGTTGCGCGTCTGAAAGCATTCCACGCTTCCTCTGCCGCTGTTTTTCTTGCCTCTGCGGCCTTCCGAGGCATCTCGAAAATGACGGATCCCCTCCCGCCTCGGTCAAACGGCCCGGAGCTTATCACAAAGCGCGATAGGAGCGCCATGTATTGATTTGGTATACCAGTCGCATATCAGGAATGGATCAAATCGCGCCGTTTAGGTATCTCTCGTCGGATACTTGGACGAAGGAGAATCGCTGCAGAAATCCAAGTTGTGGCGATCAATTCCCCTGCGTCTCTCGGCCAGATTGACCAGAGTCGATTCAGTGGCTCTTGCGGAGATCGCCCAACACACTCGCGAAGCGATGTATCTCGGTCGTGGTGTTGTAGTGAACCAAAGAGGCGCGGACAGCTCCAGTGTCCTCGCTCAGGCCGAGCCTGTGCATCAAACGCGGCGCATACATGTGGCCGTCGCGCACGCCGATTCCAGCCGTTGCCAGCACTTCAACCACGGTTCGCGGCGAAACGTTCGTTATGTTGAAGAGCAGAGTCGGGACACGCCCAGCAAGAAGCGCCGGATTACGTATTCCATATACACTCGCTTCACAATCAGCAAGGACGCGCAGGAACTCCCGCGAGAGGGCTGCTTCGTAGTCGCGGATTCCCTCCATCGCGCGCACAATCTCCTGGCGTCTTGATTCGCGGGCTCCGTTCGGCGTCAGGCGTTCTCCGAGCGATTCCAAATAAGAAACCGCGGCATCCATCCCTGCGATATTTTCGTAGATGCACGTGCCAACTTCGATTTTCGCGGGAGCTTCATTGGGAATGAAGTCTTCCCGGAAAGTCTGCAGACGATCCAACGCTTCGCGGCGACCCCACAGAAAACCCATGTGCGGCGAGAAAATTTTGTATCCCGAGCAAACCAGATAATCGCAACCAAATTCTTGAACATCAATCGGTCCATGCGGAGCATAGTGGACACAATCCAGGAACAGTTCCGCTCCCACCGCGTGCGCCATGTTCGCCACTTTTGCGACGTCAACGATGGATCCGGTGGCATTTGCGGCCACCGTGCACGCCACCAATCGCGTCTGGGATGAAAGGAGCTGCTCTAGATCCGCGACATGCAAATTCCCGTCGTCGCGCACGCGCCACCATTTAAATGTCGCGCCTTCTCTTCCCAATGCCAACCACGTGGCGATGTTCGCCTCGTGATCCAGGTCCGTGATCACAATTTCGCGACGCTCACTTAAACTCTGACCAATAGCGAGGCTTACCAGCCGGATGAATGAAGTTGCATTCATTCCGAAAGAAATTTCCCGCGGTTCCCCAGCATTCAGAAAATCCGCCACGCTCTGCCGCGCGCGCGCAATCGTGGCGTCTACTTTCTGGCTCCTTCCGTAGCGCCCACCGCGTTGAACGTTGCATTCGACCAGGTGTCGGTTCACCGCATCCAGCACTGCTTGAGGCACCTGTGCTCCCGCGGCATTATCGAAAAAGATGAAATCGTCAGAGGTCTTTAGCGCGGGGAAAAGAGCGCGGACGTCCTCTACCGGGAATGTGCCGGGTTGCGTTGCAATTTGTTGGTCATCGCTCTTGGTCATTGAAAATTTCTACCGATCGCCATGGAGAGTTGCGGACGGACGCTACACCGTGATCATTCGAAGTGTCAAGACAATCATGGTATATCAAAAGCATGCAGGTCTTACTGGCGCCCGCAGTGCACCATGACGCCGCGCGCGGCAAGTTTCGACTTCTTGCACTTTCATCGAATCTCATCTACTCTTTCATTCCACACCAAGGAGGCAGTTTGCCAAGCGGAAGAAAACCCCATGCGCGCAAGGTCCGCCGCACAAAGTCTCGGCGAGCGGTGGCTTCACGGCGCGCGCACGGCCGGTTTCGTGACCCCAGCGTGAACACTCAAAACGGTCGCAGCACATTGAGCGAGCGCCTCTATCAAGGCCTTAAGCGGGATATCATCCGGGGCGTTTATCCTCCTGGCGAAGCACTCGGCGAGAAGGATCTGGCAAAGCGTTACAAGAGCAGCCGCACTCCCGTGCGCGAGGCAGCCGTCCGCTTGCAGCAGGAGAACTTGCTCCGTATTGTTCCCAATCGAGGCTATTTCGCCAGCTCGATGACTATTAATTGGCTCAATGAGATTTACGAATTTCGCGCGGCGATTGAGGGCGCATGCGCCGAACTAGCCGCGCGCAAAGGAAATGATGAGAAGTTGGCAGACGAACTGGCGCGCCTCGCCCAGACAGAGTATGAAACACGCGATCGCGCAAGTTACGAACGTTTTATCAAGGCGGATACGGCATTCCACATTGGAATGGCGCGCTTAACCCGCAACCCGATGCTCGTTCGCGCGGTTTCCGACATGCGCTGCCACATGGAACGCGTCATGTATGCGGCCATAGGCATCGGTTACTACGGCGAGGCCCCGGTTAAGGAGCATTCCGAGATCGTCCAGGCCATCCGCAGTCACGATGCGGAATTAGCGCGCCGCTTGATGTATGAACATATTATCCAGTCGCGCGCCAAAGTCCTCCGCCTAGCCTATGGGGAATCGTCCATCCTTTAATCCCTCCAACGATTTCATATCATAAGACGCGACGCGCCTATCAGTCCCAACTGCGGTTCCTCGCCATCCCATGCCTTTCGTATTCACATTGCATATCAGTTGCGTGACGAGCGCATGCAACTTTTTTTACTTGACTTGAATTGTTTTACTCCACTATAGTCCGCCCCATCCATTGGTGGGAGCGCTTTTCTCAATCGGAGGTACCGAATGTTGGGCCGACGCTTTTCTTTCCTTCTTGTGCTGGCTTTGCTCTGTACAGTCGCGACGGTTCCAAAGCGGCTTTTCGCCCAGTCTGCAACCACCGGCTTAATTTCCGGCACGGTCACGGACCCGTCTGGTGCGATCGTGCCAGGCGCAAGTGTCATGCTTTCGCAACACACCACCAATGCCACACAGACGACGCTGACGGATTCCGCCGGGCGCTATGTTTTCCCCGCCGTAAATCCCTCCGATTACACGTTGACGTTTTCGGCCAAAGGATTTGAGAATGCGGTCACCAATGAAGTCCATGTTGAGGTGCTGAAATCCTACACGATCAACGTCACGCTTCAAGTGGGTGCCGCAAGTCAGACCGTAACCGTGAGCGATGTCGAGACGGCCGAACTGCAAACCACCAGCGCTACGGTTGGCGCAGTGCTTGGCGGCGTTGCTTTGGAAGAACTCCCTGTCTTTACGCGCAGCGCCAGCGCCCTTATGTTTTATCAACCGGCCGTTTCACCGTCCGGGCAGATTGCCGGCGCTCGAGACGAACAAGTCACCTTCAGCTTCGATGGCGGAGACGTAACCAGCGACTTGGAGGGCAACAACAGCTACGCATCGCCGCCGGGAGAACCGTCTCCCTCACCGGTCGTTCCCATACCGATCGAGAGTACGCAGGAATTTCAGGTGTCAACCACCAATCCGAACGCCACATTTGGCCGCTCTTCGGGAGGTCAGGTCGCGCTCCTCACGAAATCCGGCAATAACAGTTTTCACGGCTCGGCCTACGAG
Source organism: Candidatus Acidiferrales bacterium (assembly GCA_050746905.1). Taxonomy (GTDB): domain Bacteria; phylum Acidobacteriota; class Terriglobia; order Acidiferrales; family UBA7541; genus DAHUXN01. Next base: position 3,332 of record JBOGNJ010000027.1, on the reverse strand, counting down.
TATCACAACGATGACGCGCTGAACGCCAACAGTTGGACCAACAATCGCTTAGGCATTCAGCGGCCGCAAAGCGTGGACAATCGATTCGGCTTTACCGTTGGCGGACCCATTTTGAAAGACCGCTTCTGGTTTTTCGGTAATTATGAGGGCCGCCGTTTCCATGACGCTTCGATCTTTAATGCCGTCGTTCCCACGGCGACTATGAAGCAGGGAATTTTGCAGTTTCGCGATACAGCAGGGAATATCAATCAGTACTCCTTGCAGTCCGGCAGCATTACCACCGCGTGCGGTGGCGTATCTTGCGACCCGCGCAACCTGGGTTTCAACCCTGTCATTCAATCGCAATTGGCGCTTTATCCTACGGGCAACAACGCGTCCATCGGCGATGGTCTGAACACAGCAGGCTTTACTTTCGACGCTCCAACGCCAATTTCTGAAAACATTGCCGTTCTTCGTCTGGATTATAAGATCAATTCAAAATGGAGCGCGTTCGCCACCTATCACTATGCCAACGTAGCACGCGTCGGAACCGAGCAGTTCAGTATCTTAAATACGTCCGCTCCCGGATCGACGGCCGGGGACCCCATCAAGCCGCAATTTTGGACCTTTGAAGTAACCGGCCAACTTTCGCCGAATTGGACTTCGGTGAGCCACGGCTCGTACTTGCGTGACTGGTGGGGCTGGAACCGGCAGGCTCCAAGTCCCTTGGTGTCGGGTACCCAGCAAGCGTTGGTCCTCGCTGGTGAAGGCTCAGGCACGAGCAATAGCACGTCCAAGCTACTCGCCGACCCAGTCAACCTGGCGACACAGTCCGCTCGATCGCGCGTCTTCGACGGGCACAAATGGTATCTCGCGCAGGATTTCAGCTGGATCCACGGACGCCATTTGTTCCAGTTTGGCGCCTCGGGTGATCTATCCCACGACTACTTTCTCAAGACAGACAATTTCGCCGGCGGCCTGACAGCCGGGCCCCTGCTTTACAGTGAGTCGACAGGAAACGGCAGCGGCGAGTTCCTAAATATTGGCAGCACTTACGAGCCTTCAATCTGTCCCTCAAGCGGCGCAACGGCAAACTGCCTCAGATCGAGTGACGCGCTTCGCTGGAACGAGCTGTACACCACGTTGCTCGGCATGGTGGACCGCAGTTCTCAAGTCATCACCCGTGACGGCCAGTTCCAGCCAAACCCTCTTGGAACTGGCGCTTTTTCGCAAAGCTTCATTCCTGCCGTGGATGGATATTTTCAAGACATTTGGCAAGTGCGGCCTTCGTTTACTCTAACACTAGGCCTCAACTGGGGCGCACAACCCGTGCCAACCGAGGCGAACGGCAAATACGATGTGCTCGTATATGCGGCCACCAACACGCCCGTCGATTATCGAGGATATTTGTCGAGTCGCGCGAATTCGCTCAATAACGGCGTCCTGCCAGGCCAAGCCTTCAATCCGCTCTTCGGCGTCACGCCAGTCAGGTATCTACCCGCTCCTTTCACGGGCGACATGCGCGTTACCAACTGGCATCAATTCGCGCCACGCATTGCCACGGCCTGGCAAGTGCCCTTCAAGAACCCCGTATTCGGTGACAATAAGACTGTCATCCGTTTTGGCTACTCCATGGTTTATGACCGCATGAGCGACATCAACCAAGACTCGTTGCCTTTGACGACAGGCGGATTGCTCGACGTTGATGCGTGCGCCGGCCCGGTTTTTACCGGCGGCGGACCCGTGTGCTCCAACGGTGCAACCGATCCCACAAGCGCGTTCCGCATCGGCGTTGACGGAAGTAGTGTCCCGATTCCTGCTCCTGCGGCAGCCCCGATTCCTTACGTCGTCAGCGGCACGGCAGCCGCTCCGTTTGGACTGTTCATGCAGAGCGGCTTGGATCCCTATGCTGTTCCGGGCCATTCGCATAGCATCGACGTGACGGTGCAACGCGAACTTCCCCGTCACGCAATTTTTGAAATTGGTTACATCGGACGTTTGAGCCGAAATCTTCCTCAGGACATTGCGTTCAACGCCTCAGATTATTTGATGAAGGATCAGCAAAGCGGTCAAACGCTCGCGGAAGCGTTCGACGGAGTAGCGCAAGCTCTGCGAAACAAGACAACCGTGCCAGTCGAACCCTTCTTTGAAAACCAGATTGGAGCGTCCAACTGTACTGGGTTTTCGAGTTGCAGCCAAATGGTGGCGTCGCAGGATCCGACCGACCTGACCAACGGTTCTTTGAATAACTTCTCATTGAACGAATTGAACCGCGTCACGCCAACTCCGCTCGATAACATTCAATCCTTCCAGTCGTACGGCATCACGGATGGCGGCTTTTCGAGCTACGAGGCCGGGTTTGTTAGTCTGAACAAGAGCTTTGCGAACGGTCTTCAGTTCCAGGCCAACTGGACGTGGAGTCACGCCATCGGCAATCAGGGCGTAGACCAACAGAGCGGCTCTTCGGCCAACAGCCCGTATAACCTGAGCCTCGATAAATCATCGGAGTCGTTCGACCGCAGGCATGTGGTTAATGTCTGGTTCTACTACCAGTTGCCTTTCGGCAAGGGTACGGCACATAACATGACTGGAGCGCTTGATCGAATCGCGGGCGGTTGGTATACCTCGGGCATCTACAGTTTTTACACTGGCACGCCTTTGCATATTTCCGCCAATGGCGACTATGGCGCATATGAGAGCACCGGTACCGCCGCCATTTGCACCACGCATTTGCACGGACTCGAGGGGCAACACTACAATGTGGTCGGCTCGGGCGGCGTCGCCACGGCTGGCAACGCTCCCAACGGCAGCGGCTTAAATATGTTTGCTGATCCTGCCGCTGTGGTCAGTTCCTGCTCACGCCCGCTCTTAAGCGTGAACGGGCAGATTCCATTTGACTCACTGCGCCTCCAGCCGAGATGGAATCTCGATTTCTCGCTGGGGAAGCGAGTCGCGATTACCGAGCGCATCCACTTGGAATTCTCGGCCGAAGTCTTGAACATATTTAACCTTGTCAATTTCTCCGCCCCATCGTTGAACCTGAACAGCCTGTCCAATTTCGGAGTGTATACGAGTCAGAACAACAACCCGCGGCGCCTTCTGCTCGGCGCGAAATTGCAATTCTAATTCTAACTTTTCTCCGAGGGCCGTCTATGCATCCTCTTTGTACCGGTTGATATAAATATGTATCTAGACTTGGTATTATGGCTCAAGACCCGCTAGGGGCTTAAGCAACGGTGTGACCCGCAAGTGTTTATCCTACATACAGAAAGCCATTCCACCTGATCTTCGCAAGGGCCAAAGTGAGTGGCGCGCCCGGAGGGACTCGAACCCCCGACCCTCTGCTTAGAAGG